>DATEXA010000494.1:0-2655 GCA_035257465.1 Pyrinomonadaceae bacterium
TAAGTGCTCCGACGCCGGCCGCACCTGCAAGTCTGACGGCAACAGCGACGTCAACTTCTCAAGTGAATCTCGCGTGGACTGACAACTCGTCGAATGAAGATGGGTTCAAGATCGAACGTTGTAGCGGAGCCAACTGCACCAACTTCACGCAGGTTGCGACGGTGGGCGTGAATGTATGGACGTACTCAAACACAGGGCTCACGAAGAACACGTTCTACACGTATCGTGTGCGCGCGTATAACTCGTTGGGCAACTCCGGATATTCAAACACGGCTGCAGCGCGGACGTTGAGGAAGTAGCGCAGATCAACCACGGCGGACGATGAAGTAGGGCTGGTTGGTTAGCGTCTTTGAAAAGCCTGGATAAATTGTTGGCGCGCTCGTCGCTGGTTTGAGTTCAAAATAGTACTGGAGCGGATAAGCGCTGTTAGTGTAGTCGCCAGGAATGGTTGCCTCATAACCAGAACCATTCTGCTGCATTGAAACGAGGTTGAATCGTTCGGCCTGGTTGACATGTCGATAATAAAGCTTCGCCCAGTTCAGGGGCTTCTCCGCCTTTAGATCGAGAATCAAAGGCTTACCTGGCACAAAGCGTTTGGTTGTGACGTGTTGAATTGCCAACTCACTTCGTTCGTTTGGACCAAGCACCTTCTGCAGTGCGAGTGAAACCGATGAAGACGGCGCTCCCGGTTTAGTTGCTTCCAGTTTTTCAGCAACTGCTTCAATATCTCGCTCGATTGCAGCCAGGCGATCCTCCCAGTGACCATGCAGTTGAGGAAGTTCGCCAACCGTTACATCTGACATGTAGACATTCCTCGCGATGTTTGCGAACTCAGCCCAATGATCGCGCGCCTTACGATATTGATCCAACGACAATTCGAGTGAATGACGGTCTCCTGTCTTCTCAAATATCCGATACAGAACTGCACTGCGAAATTTGGCGGCGAAGAACCGGCCCAAACCCATCTGAATGAGAACGTCGCTTACTAAGCGCTTGAAATCCGCCGAGGGCTCCCTGCCTTGAACCTTTTGAATACCAACAGACAGCGACTGCCTTGCCGCTTCAACATATTCATCCAGCCATTGGGCCACTTCCAGTGGCGAATACTTTCCGCTTACTTCGCCGCTAAGCAGATCGTCCGCGTAATCGTTGATGCGATAAAACAATTGCGGATCGAGTGGACTAACGTTACCGAACACTCGCGGTACCGGAGTATCGCTATACGATCCGCGATTCTCCGAATCAAACAACGAATGATTGGTGTATATCTCGGGCCAGTAGTTGTTGTTTGCCGCTGAAGGCAGATGGGTTGCAGTAATCAGCGGTAATATTCGACTGGCGTTCCCCAAAGCTTTTTCCAGATCACCGTAGCTGACGCTGAAGTTTTTTCGCAGCCAGCGTTGCCACGTATCCGGCTCAGACCTCGGGTTGTAAAGAAGCCGACCCCAAACCCGGTAAGAGTATTCATACTTCTGAAAGTCCCAACGCGTTTTCAATGAGCCGTCCGCATAAGCACAACGGTCGCCGGCAATCCCGGAGCCGCGACGACCTTTGAACGTGAGTGGTTCCATGATTTCAGCGCCGTCGCTGTCGCAAAATCCAAACGCTCTTGAATAGGCAGCAGCCGCGAGTGGATCGCCCCAAAGTAAGAGTCGCTGACTGCCGGGCCAAACCCGGGGAATCACCTTCCAGGTTCGATCTTCGCGCAGAAGATCTCCATAGCCATAACGCATAAAGCTACGCGAGCCTTCGCTCAGGTTCATTAAGCGGCTGGTCTGCTTCGTTGGATCGGGAACTTCGAGTTGACGAATATCAGTTTGGTGATAAGGCAGGCCCATGTGTTCGGCCCAAAACTTAGGCGACACCGTTACGGGTTGTCGCGTTGCCAAGGCATTACGCAACATCGTCTCGTCGAGGCCCTTGGGGTGCAGATCAATTTCGACGCGACGACCACATTTCGCGACACCTTCAAAGACTGTTTGCCAAAACTGATAACTGCCTTCTTCGACGCCGCTCTCACCGTGCGTACGTATTGTCACTCCACTGATCGACGGACACGTTTGCAGCAACAGTCGCAATGCATCTCGACAATACGTCGCATGCGTGTCACGTGTCAGACCTTCAATGGTGTAGTTAGCTTTTGGACTATCGATCCATTCGTAGCCATGCATCCATAGTCCAAGCTGGAAATCGAGTCCGCGTGCAACCGTCTGCTCGCTGATGAACCTCAACATTTCGAGGTTGTGATCGCGTTCGACGTCTGTCAGTTGCGGCACTCGGACGTTGTATCCGGGCACGGAGAATAGAAAAGGGTAAGGAAACAGAAAGTACGCATCTGTAACGCGGCGGAGAAAGTCGTACCCGAGACTGAGACTTAAGTTGAAACGATTGAAGCGTTGAGTGGCGAGCATGGTGAGATACTGCGACCAAAACTCTCGATCGTTGAACCAGGGTTTGTCTTCAACATCACTTGCGAAGAGACGAAGCACACTGCGAATTGAATTTGCGGGCTGCTCGGAGATCGGGGCTGAGAGTCTGAAGAAGTTTTCGCGAGGAATAGCGCTGATAGTGTTGTTCAGGCGGTCGGAAAGTTCGAGGAGTGCATAAACAAGACCGCGCGCATCGGAGCCACATGCAAGCAGAACATTATCTTTT
>DATEXA010000495.1:0-17394 GCA_035257465.1 Pyrinomonadaceae bacterium
CTCTGTGGTTAAGAACGAGTCTTGCCCCACCACAGAGTCACGGAGACACAGAGACGCACAGAGATCAAGAACCATCGATAGTTTTCAAGCGGTTATCTGATTGTCGCAACAACTCGGGAAGTTCAGCGACCTTGAGTTCGAGTTGAATCTATTTCACCTAACATCCTCGCGATGTTGCCATGCGGGTCGTGCAGCACTTTAATCCCACCCGACACCACTCGCTTAGTTCCTGCATCAATCGGTGCCCTGGCCCAATCCGGTGTTACAAAGCCGAACTCGACTTCCAATCCACTCGCATAAAAGACGCGCACCGACGTAAGTTTGCCATAGTCTTCTTCCTGGTATCTTTCTGACTCTCCGAATCTTGAGACCCACGATTTATTAAGAAGATATTTATCGGGGTCGGCGGTGAGAATGACGATATCAACATCGGAGTCTTCTTTAGCAGCTTCACGAGCGTACGATCCGACAAGGGCGACCGACTCAATATCTGATTGCGAGCTCACCCAGCAGGTAAGTGCTGCGATGAAGGTTGAGACATTCTCAGGGAACACTTGATCCTCGCTTAACAAAGCCGAAAGAGTAGCTGCGAAAGAAATTTCAGGTCGGGAAGGGGATCCGGTCCCCACTGTTCCCCCTTTTAACATTAATTCGCATGTTTGGTGAGTAACCTGTTATTTCTGACAGTTTCCCGTAGCAGCGGAACGCTTATCGTTTGGTCGTTTGTAACAATCTTAGTCCGATCGTCTGCGAATTATGTAGGAGGAGATAGGTCATGAAGAAGTTAGTATTTTCTTGTTTTGTCCTGGCACTTGTCTTTGGGTTCCTGGGCACTTCGGCATTCGCTCAACGAGAAACAGCTACAGGTGTGAACGTTGAGAAAGATATTACCCTGCTTCGACGTGACTTGAGGGGAGACAAGAAGCAGTTAATTGCTTTGAATCTGCCGCTCACTGAAGTCGAGGCAACGAAGTTTTGGCCAGTCTACGATCAATACATAGCTGAATTGGCCCGGCACAATGACGAGTTCTACGGACTCATCAAGAATTATGTAGAGAACCAGAAAACGCTAACCGATGCGCAAGCAAGCGATATGATCAAGAAATGGGCTGAGATTCAGATCCAAGTGGCCCAAACGCGACAAAAATACATTCCGCTTGTTGAAAAAGTTTTGCCGGGAAGAAAGGCTGCGCTGTTTTTTCAGGTTGAGCGCCGCCTCTCAACGTTAATGGATCTGCAGGTTAGTTCGCAGCTTCCGTTGATGGCTCAGTAAGACTTGAACAAATCACACGATTTGGGGTGTAACGCGTAGCGATGACTGAATTCAAGCGTCGCTATGCGACGCATCAACGCCCTGCCATCGCAACCAGGCAGCAGCCATCGATAACGCCCCAAAGGAAACTGGTCCACCGGGCCAGGCGTGTGTCTTAAAAATACTGAGACCGAGTCCCGACACCACCAGCAGAATCGCTGCCACCAACGAATCTCTTCGTCGCCACACCACCCACGCTGCCGCAGTCGTGCCGACTGACCATGCGACACTACCGAGAATTGCAAGTAGCGGCGAAGTTCCGGGCGCACCGCCAATCACCGGGTGCTTCCAGACAGCCATCACCGCAGGTTGCCACTGCTCCGGCGCTGAGGTTGATTTTGCTGCTTGTAACAAAATGCCAGTCACGACTCCCGCCGCGGTGTCAAAAGCGACATAGCTGATGGCGAAGATGAACATTGCTATACGAGCAAACCATGCAGCAAAACCTGACAGCCCTCGCAATAGGATAACTACTGCCAAGGCGCTAAGCGGAAAGAGAGGGATTTGCAGGTAGTGCACAATCAGCCAGGTGCGAAGATCAAGTTGAAACAGATCGTGCGGGTGGGGATGAAATATTTCGACCACTGCGAGTGTGAGCGGCGCGCCGATAGAAACAGAGGTGTAAAAGAGCGGCTTTGCTTTCATAGTTCACATAACCTCGTTGCCGTCCGATATGGTTTGGAGACTGTCGCAAAAGTCAGAACGGAACAAAACAATGTCAGGGCTTTCACTCCGGAGGAGTGCAATGTTTATAGCCAGCAAAGCCATGCTCCTCCGGCTCTGTTCGGAAGAGCGGCATGGCGATCCCACTCAGGTTCGAACAAATGCCGTCTTCCGAACAGAGCAGGGTTGCTGAGTTGAGTCGAGCTATAAACATCGCACTCCTGCGCAGTGAACAAAGAACTGCTGAAGAAGAAAAGCTTTGAGTAATCCCACTTCGCGAGTCACTCGTGGACTTTTTGCAAGAGGCTCTTTAGCTTGGCGAAATCCTAGCCGTAGGCGGTCATTGCCCTGGAACTTCGCCACCGTTAGGACCATAGAAGACGACCCACACGACAGTGTCCTCCGTAAAGTCCTCAAATCGATGCTCTACACCTGCAGCCACGAACAGAAGGTCTCCTGCCTCGAACGCATCCCGCTCCCCGTCATGAAAGAAAACACCTCGCCCGCTCAGGATTACGTAAATCTCGTCTTGTGTGTGTGGAGTGTTGGGTCGCGGAAGCGGCGCAAAGCGTCCGATAGAGAGCATTGCTTGCAACGTTCCACGCTGCAGTAAGGTGATCGCGTGCTCACCAGCTGGGCCAGGAATAGCCGCTTGAGCTTCAGCAAGATGTATCACTCGACTACGGCCAGTCGGGATCTGTTCTTGTTCAGCATCCATACCTTTCAACCTCCGAATTTACCCCGACGCATTTCGGCGTTTGACGGCTGGGCCACACGACTTAGCAAAGCAAGTTTGCTCTTACGGACATTGACACCTAAGCATCCCCATATTAATTTGCCATACCACGCCCAGATAAAACCATGACTTTCTGTGCCGCTTTCTGAAGACCCTGGTCACGGCGGCTAAACTGGAAAGGAGCTCCCAATGAAGCACCCCGTTTTCGCACTCGTCGCTCTGTCCATACTCGCTGTGATTGCGACTGCTACCTACAGCCAACGAGAAAGCCAGTCTACTAACAACAAGCAAGCTCAAAACGTCAATGTTGTCAACGAGCCAACGGTCACTGTAGGAAACACTGCAACTGCGCCGGTTCTGATTCATTCAATCGATACTCATGTTGGAAGGCCTACAGGGGATCTGGTAACGCTAAATCGTCTTGGTGGGGGCACGCTGCGGCGCGTCTCGGCTGCAGGCGTTCCCGAGAACGTAGAGTTTGTAGTTCCAAACGGTCAGGTGTTCGTAGTCACAGACTTTAGTTGGGTCGCTGGTGGAGATCCCGCCGTGGTCGCTGGAAATTCCGCTACTTTCCGACTTCTGAATGGAAGTTCAATAGTTCATGTTGCTCCAGCAACTCTTGGGTCAAACGGCCAGGGTGGTTCAAGTGAAGAGATGACTAGTGGTATTGCTTTCGCGGCTGGTTCTCAGGTCCGCTTTCAAACAACGACGGCTACAGCATTCGACGTGTCGGTACATGGTTACCTCATACCTGAATGAGCGACGAGTCCTGAACAACTATATTCATGACGAGACTGATAAGCCTCCTAATAGTTTGCTTGCTTTGTGCTTCGGCCGTTTACACACAACAGTCCCAAACACCCGACTCTATTTCTGATAACAGCTTTCTGATCGAGGAAGCTTACAACCAGGCTCCTGGTGTTGTGCAGCATATAAACACTTTCACTCGCTCGCGTGGCGGTGACTGGCTCTACACCTTCACCCAGGAATGGCCCGTCGGGTCGATGAAGCATCAGCTCAGTTACACGATCGCCGCCCTGTCGCTGAGTCATGCTGATGGGCTTGGCGATTTTGCAATCAACTATCGGTATCAGTTAGTTAACGGCGAGAAGGTATCCGTTGCCCCACGAATTAGCGTGTTGTTTCCGACCGGGGATTGGCGACGGGGGCTGGGCGCCGGTGGCGTTGGTGTGCAGACAAATTTACCCGTAAGCGTGATTCTTTCGGACAAATTCGTGACTCATTGGAATGCCGGCGCCACCTTAGTCCCGCGGTCAAGGGACGCTCTTGACGAGAAGGCGTTTACAAAGGGAGTGAATCTTGGTCAGAGCACGATTTGGTTGGCTCGTCCCAGATTCAACGTCATGATGGAGACAGCCTGGAACCGGATTGAGACAGTGATAGGTCGAGGACGACTGGTAACTGGTTACACTCTGTTTCTGAATCCTGGCGTCCGCTGGTCTTACAATTTCAAGAGTGGATTACAGATCGTTCCCGGTGTCTCGTTCCCAATCGGAGCTGGACCAAGTAGCGGCCAGCGCTCCGCATTGTTCTATCTTAGTTTTGAGCATCCATTCAAGAAGATTCAGAAATAGATCGCTGGGTCGGAAGAACACTCGCAGCTTCAGGTTTCTGGAGGTGACGGAGGAAAGGGCTGTTGAAAGTCGAGCTTTTCCGCCTCTGAGAAAGTTACCTTTATAGGCGTTACCCTGCCGAAGATTTCAACTTTCACTTTGAGCAGTGATTTGGATTGATTGATCCCTTCAATCTTTCCTGGGAAACCAGCGAACGGTCCCGCCTTTGATACGAACTCTGTCACCCAATCTATATGTAAGCTTTTGATCGTTCATAATGCCTACCTCAATCATAAGTTCGAATCTCGATCAAGTGATTGTTCGGGTCATTCATGTAAAGAGTTGGGGCGGGACCTCTGGCGCCAGTCTCAACTCCCGGACCTTTGTTGTTGCCGACCGTATGGAAGGAATCGCCATACGGGATTCCTTTTGTCTTGATGCGCGCAAATGCTTCGTTGAAGTCCTCGCGTGACATAGCGAAAGCAAGATGTTCATTGCCCCCCGTGCCCCATGGCGCTAACTGCAGAGTGAAGTCTTCGTTGATTCTGATTACCGTGAATGGCCCGTCCTCTCCTTCCAACTTAAAGCCAAGGACGTCGACATAAAACTCTACGCTTGAGGCTATTTCATTAACGTTGAGTATCAGGTGATCAATCGTCGCCATATCTCACCTCGTTTTGATCACTTGGCGCGTTTGAGGAAGTAATCTGTTCTGAACTGATTGGAGCCTTCAGGACTTTCCGTAGAGCTTATATGCTTCCTTCACCTCTATACGCCTGGCTCGGATCAATCCATCTTTCAATTTCTCGCCACCTAATGGATCCACATAATCCCTGCCGCTGAAGTCTTTCGACTGATTCAGGCTGAACACTCCGATATTGAACATGAAGACCGGCTCGCTCAATGCCTTGAACCAGTGAATATTATTTTTCTGATCTGAGACTGTCGTAACAGCGCCAACTTCTTGCACCATGTCGTTGGCGGGTCTGATCGTCAAGTACTGCTCTTCATCAGCGATGCGTTCAAACTGCCAGCCATGAGCCTGCCCTTTGAGCATCATGTGCATGGAAGTCATGTTCCGATGACCGTGCGGCACTATCGCAGTTCCTTTTTTCATCGCATAGAAAAACGGGATAAAGCTTAGTTTCCTGGGTAAACCTTTTGTATGACGGAACTTTAGTTCTTCGGCTGATTCATGGTCTTCAGGAAAGACGGCAGCTTTTGACAGTTTGTCAAAATCAATCGCTGACAGTAGATCGTTCATTTCAA
This sequence comes from Pyrinomonadaceae bacterium, assembly GCA_035257465.1. Lineage (GTDB taxonomy): Bacteria > Acidobacteriota > Blastocatellia > Pyrinomonadales > Pyrinomonadaceae > PSRF01. The sequence goes on from DATEXA010000495.1 coordinate 5,555, forward strand.
CGCGAGACAGTAAGGATTCAATAAGACCCTGCCACTCGATCGTCTTTAGCTGTCCTCGCCTGAGTTGTCGAGTTACGTCGTCCATCTCGATCAGCCATGTCCTCACGATAGGCCGAACAGTATGGGCGAGCACATCCACATCATCCAGACTCTTGACGAGTGAGAATGTCAGCAGCGAGCCGAGCATGCTGCGGGTAAAAGTTCGACGCGATAATTTCACCTAAGCACCTTCCAGTCAGCAAAGTTCACGGATATATCAATAGCCCACAGCGCTAGCTGTGGTAAAGCTTCATTTTGATTTTCGTTCGCTGTAGATCGGCTCAAATGCGCGCGTCGTGTGATCAGTTACGCTCAGAGAGGGTTCTGGCAACGCTCGCTCTTGTGCCGCATTGAGCTCACTCGTAGTTTGGTTCTTAGATTGCAAAGGCTTCCTTGTTTCTTCAGCACCTCGAGTACGACGCAATAATAGCCAAATACACACTCCCTCGATCAATAGCATTATCAGAAAGCTCAGCGCCGCGAAACCGAGTATCTGACCTGCATCCAAGTTGAGCACAGACTTCATGACGCCCGTTAGAAGCGTAATAGCTACCAGGCCGAGCACGAAGACTACCACCATCGCGGCCACGAGGAGCTCCGGTTTCATTTCTGATGTGTTGCTGACGCTATCGCCTTTCACCCCATTCAACTTTGCTCCACAATAATTGCAGTAGCCCAGGCCTTGTGCGACAGCTACCCCGCAAGATGAACAATACATCTTCTTTCACCTCCTTTAAGGCCATTACGATAGATATGCTGCTAAGTTCAACAGGGGTTAATACGCCACGTAGTAGTTGGGATGATCGTTCAAAACACTCTCTTGAACTTTAGACAACTAACGCTTTTGTTGCCCAGGTAAAGTTCTCAGCCGCGAGTTTCGCATCCGTCCACCGAGCGTTCTTGCCGGCTAGATCTGTTTCTACTACCCCACGGGCAGTCGCGCAGACCTTTCAAACAAAGATCGGAATCTTGAGTTCCACGACTTTATCGAACACCTCACTGATGGGTGGCCAACCGACTGCGGACACGTTTTTGACGACCACAGTTCGAATGAGGACGGTTGCGTCCCCGGCTAATTCAATCAGCACCTCGTGTCCCATTTCCCGTAACGCGACAGCCCAGACAAATGGAAAATTAGCTCGCGTCGGATTCTCCGAGCCGGACAATGAAAATATGAAAAACTTTTGGTTCTCAGCGGCGCCGGCACGAGGGCTCAATTCCACAGTACTGGCCGCAATTGCGCCGGCACAGAAATGCCCGCCCTTCTGTAGAAATGATCGCCTGCTTCCCATGCGTACACCTCCTGTTAGCCTTAACTTTGCGGGTTACAACATTGAAGTAAACCGAAGGACCAGATGTCTGCGCTGTCACGCAAATAATAATATGGTCGACGCTTTGTTCAATTCCGAATTTTCGGTAATCACGTTAATTTTTTTAGCGCAAGTTTTGTTTTGCAGGTTGGCACATTAATCCAACAATTCGATTGAATCGCCTTGCGTCAATATCCCCTCAACCAAAACGGCGCAATACACACCCGCAAACGCATCGTGTGCCCGGGCGACTCTACGCAACACTTCCGGGTTGTGTTCGCCTGTCTCAGGGTCGAGCGAAATCATCTTGCAGCGAGGGTCACGTTCCAAAACCATAACCTCGGCGCTTGAACCGATGCGCAGTTTACGTCCAACAAATTCATCCTCACCAAAGCCCAAACCCGATGCGAGATTAAGATAGATGTTTGTCCGGAAGCGTCGTTTGTCAATCGGAATTCCCAACTCCGCCTCGACTTGTCTGACGGTTTGCAGACTAATCAACGAGACCGGGCGACAGTCGGTTAATGCGCGGTCTGAACGCACTAACGTCAGATGATTCTCGCCGCGCAATCCTTCACAAAGCATTTCTATCAACGCCGGGTCATCAACAGCGACGGTTGCCCCTGATGGCGTCATAACATCCAAATTTAGATCGTTCGGTTCGGCGTTTGCCGGAGTAACGCCGGGCGCGATGCTCATCGCCTCTGCCTGGTTCGGTGGCTTTGCCGCTCTTTCGGGGTAACGAAACTGTGGACGATAGCGCAACATTTGCTCCTGCACCGTTGCATTCAGATAAGGAAATCCTTTGCGCGCGGATGAATTCTTGAAGGCGAAGCACCGGTCACCATAAAAACCGGAAAATCCCATGAACGCTTCGTTCATTGCCTCGCCGCTCATACTCTTAATCGGGTAACGCCATAAACTTTCGACAGTTCCAATGGTTATCAAATCAACATCTCCTTTATTCTTTCACTCAAGTCTCCTGTGTTATGATTTTACCTGCCATTGCCGCTCTCCAACGAGGCTCAAATCGGCACTCCAGCTCCTGCGACGTCCTCGAATGGGCCGTCTCCTTACTAATCTTGAATCGATCAATCTTCAGTGAAAAGACTTTCCCTGACAATATGGTCGCTAGTTGCCCTTGCCGCTGGGCTCGGCCTCGGAATCCTGGGCCATGAGACGGCTGGACCAGCCTTCCAAAGATCTGGCGAGGTCGCTAAGGCTATTGGCGCAATCTTTATCGCCGCTCTACAGCTGACCGTCTTACCGCTCGTTATAACTCAACTGCTTTCAGCCATTAGTAATGCAGGAGCTAAGTCAGTTGGGAAGCTTGGGGTGCGTGCCATCTTACTGTTCGTTTCGATGTTGGTCGCTTCGGGACTCTTTGCCGCACTTCTGACCCCACCGATGGCCTCACGCATTTCTGTCGATCCCGGTACGCTGGCGTCGTTGACTGCCGGGTCAGCGAATACCATTACTCAGGCCGCGGGAAGAAACGCGCCGGCTGGTTCAATCACGGATTGGCTTGGCAGTTTACTACCGAACAACTTAATAGAGGCGGGAATGAGAGGAGATATCTTAACGCTTCTCCTCTTTACGATGTTGTTTGCGATTGCTGTCACACGTCTGAAGGAAGAGCAACATCAATTGTTGACGAAGGTCTTCCAAGGACTTGCAGAAGCGATGTTGCAGTTAACGCGCTGGGTGCTTGTTGCAACTCCGATCGGGGTTTTTGCGCTGACGTATGATCTGTCGTTAAGAACCGGTGTCACGACTGGAGGGATGGTCGGTGCTTACATCGCAATCGCGTCTGTTCTGATGGTCTCGTTTCAAACGCAGCCGGTCGCGTCCGCCCTCCACCAAAGCAGGGAGCGCTGCTATCGAAGAACGAGTGCTAGCGGCAACCAATTCAGCCGGCACGGATTTCGTACTGCCCTTGAGCGTAGCTGTCTTTAAAGTCAATCGTCCAATCTCCAGCATGGTCAAACTGTTCATCGTGGCCCAGGTGTACGACATTGATCTGCCCTTCACGACGATTATGATTTTTCTCGCAACGGTGATCATTATTAGTTTTGGTACCGCCGGGATCCCGCAGAGTGGCCCAGGGCTCAAGACAATGCCGGCTTATCTCGCTGCAGGTGTGCCAATCGAAGGTGTCATCGTGCTTGAAGCTGTGGAAGCAATTCCGGACATCTTCAAAACTGTCCTCAATGTTACTGGAAACATGACGGCCGCGACCCTCCTCACGCGTTCACATCGAACAGCGTAAAGCCATACGAGCGCGACTGAGAGTTCGACGGTTGCGGAAGGCGCATTGTGAAACGCCAGCTGCTGTTGCTATTTCGACTCTTGCGTCCACATTCAAGCCTAGTGGTTCGATTTGCCGTAACTTCACTTGGTCGCGCGGCATTGACTGCTGCCTCAATTTTGCTGATTCGTCAGTTTTTAGCCGGGGTGCTGGGTCAAAAGCACGAGTTGGCCGAACGCGTTGGCGTTGAGTCAGCTTTCTGGATCACTGCCGCTCTTTTGCTGCTGGCGAACCTTGGCAGTGCCACTCAACTACGACTCTCAGGTCTCGGAGCAGAAGATCGTAAAAGCGATCGAGTTGGGAACGATGGAGCGGTTAATCCACCATATACTCAAGCTCTCGGTGGGTTTTCTCGATCGCCAGACTCACGGAAACTTATTGCAAAGTGTCCGTCAGGATGTCTCTCAAATGCGCAGCGTTATATTGGCGACTGCGAGTGTTGTGCTCGAAGCGATCCAGGCGATAGGACTTATCGTTGCGGCGGTCAGTCTTAGCCCCACACTCTCAGTGTGGGCTTTCATCCTCGTGCCGGTTGCGGTGTTGCCGATTTACATAATAGCCAGGCGTACGCTTTCACGATCGTTTGGCGTGAGACAAAAAGGAGTAGCTCTTTTCGATGCATTGCTTCAACTTCTGCACGGCATCCGCCTCATCAAAATTTATCAAGGGGAGCATGCCGAGGGTGAGCGAACGATCGAACATGCACGCAACTATTTTGACGGACTTATTGATATGGAAAAAGTCCGTGCTTTCGCTCGCATCGTGCTTGAATCATTGGCCGGCCTTAATGTCGTGGTAGTAATAATCGTTGGCGGATTCAGTGTGATGTCGGGTCGAATAGGTTGGCCTGAACTCCTGGCTTTCCTGTTAGCGATGCGTGCGGTCCAGGGTCCTTTGAACAATATCAACATCGGCTATCTGGAAATTCAACGATACGGCGCCAGTGTTGCCCACATTGAGCAGCTCTTGCAGGAGAGACCGGAGATCCAGGACCAGGCAGATGCTCTGCCTTTGAGTCAGCCGCCAATGACGATTGCTGCTGATGACCTTGCGTTTGGCTTTCACGGGAAACCGGTTTTCGAAAGCGTCTCCTTCGCAGTCAACGCCGGCGAGACACTCGGAATCGTTGGTGCATCCGGAGCAGGCAAGACCACATTGCTGAATCTGCTGGCACGCTTTTACGATCCAACATCCGGCGCAGTGCTTCTTGACGGTAAAGACCTTCGATCCTTCCGCTTGAAAGATATCTACGGAATGCTGGCCATTGTGACGCAGGATCCTTTTTTGTTCTCGACTTCTATTGGCGACAACATACTTTGTGGACGACCCGATGCCTCCCAGGAAGAGGTGGAGGAGGCTGCGCGTGCCGCGGAGATTCACGATGAAATTATGGCAATGGCGGATGGCTACGAAACCGTAGTCGGACAGGGAGGTCGATCTTTATCGCGTGGAGAAGCGCAACGCGTAAATGTCGCCAGAGCCATTCTCAAGAATGCGCCAATCTTATTACTTGACGAAGCCACTTCCAGTTTGGACTCTTATTCTGAAGCACGAGTACAACGCGCGGTGGACCGACTGGCATCGGGTCGCCTGGCAATTTCAGTCGCGCATCGGCTCTCGACGTTGAGGAATGCCTCGCGAATCCTGGTCCTGGAGCAGGGACATGTAGTTGGGTTAGGAACTCATAACGAGTTACTCGCAAATTGCCCTACATATCGACGACTCTGGGAAGCGCAAGGCGGATATACAACGCACGACGTGTTTCCCGCCCACACGAAAACACAACTAAGTATCGCTGAGGTTCCGGGCACATGATCCACTTTCTAGTGCCGGCTGCTCAGGCGGCTGCGATGAAGGACTATTTGGATGTTCAGGGCAAGTCGCTTTGCGAGGAGTTTCGCGTCCTGCACTATGAAGGTCTTGCTCAGCAATTAGAGTTCGTGCGTGGAACGTATGTCCTGGCGGCGCTTGATCAATTGAGTCCGGCGATGGCCCGCTTGCTCTTCGAAATATACCAGGAGCTCAAAGAGATTGATGGCATCCGTTTCTTGAATGACCCGTGCAGATCACTGCAGCGGTTGGAACTGTTAACTGAGCTCTACAGCCGAGGGTTGAACGATTTTCGCGCTGTGCGCGCGAACACCGATCTAACGGACGTTAGATTCCCAGTTTTCCTCGCGAAGAGCGACAACATCACGGCGCCATCTCTCCCCTCTTAAATTCTGTGCCCGAGATCCACCAGGCGATCGGCCGAGCACTCGTTGAAGGACACGAGTTAAGAAATCTACTGCTTGTCGAGTTCTGCGATACTGCTGACGAGATGGGGTTTTATCGTAAGTATGCAGCTTTTGTCGTCGGCAAGAGAATCATTCCAAGGAGTCTCAACTATGGCAGACACTGGAGCTCAAACACTCGGAAACGGAGTTCACAGTGCCAATGGTCCTGGAGGAACTGGACTACGTTTCACAGAATCCACACCAGCAACAACTATTGGAAATCTTCGAATTGGCCCGGGTGGAGTACGGCCGTATTGATTACGCGATGAAAGACGGGAGGTTGCAAACGTGGGAGATCAACTTGCACCCGACGATCGGGCGTGGCCTCCGACCTCGCTCCAAAAATATTCCTGCTGACGTCGATGCGATACGTGATGAAGTAAGACGCATTTTTTATGACGGATTCGAGAGTGCCTGGAGAGAAGTGAATCTATCGACAAACGGTGAACCGCCAGTTGAATTAAGCCTGAGTCATCAGCTCATTCGCGAAGCGATTGCTCCGGTCGAGCACGAACAGAGATTACTAAACGGCATTAAAGCAGTTCTACGGCCGGCCAAACCTTTAATCGAACCGTTAAGTCCACCTTTTCTTTCCGCGGTAGGCTGGTTGGCCCGTATGTTTTCCGGTGGGCAAAGGTAAGAAATGCCTAATTAGCGAATTAGCAGGTCCAACTGGCGCACATCGAGACCAGCTTCCCGAATGCTCTCGTGTAAACTTGAGTTGTTCAAGCTCAGCGACCGGACTGTGCGTTTAGTCAGTTCGTTTTCGTTATAAGTCGTCTAAGGACATGGCCCTTCCACATCCACAATCCCGAAAGGACCATTACAGGAAGGAAGACAAACCGAACAAGCGGTGCGTACTGTGGAAGGTTTTCAAATGGACTGTAAATATAACCGAGTATCGGAATGCTAAAGACGATGTGAATGCAGCGACCAATCGTACGTTGGGTGGCATTACTGATCATTTAATCCTCTCCCAATGAGAATTTGCTGCATACATTTTTCAACCCTTGACTCTCGAGTTTTGGATTGTTTGGGTGCAGAAAAATAAAGGATGTATGCTCTTTGCCGTCCCTGCGTTAATGCATGAAAAGCAGTTTTCAGGGCGGGGATTTGATCTAGTTTCTTTTTAAACTCTTCGGGAATCTTGAACTCTGTTGTCTTTTTAAGATTCACTTTCAGACCGGCTTTTTCCACCTCAATGGCTTCATGAATATAGGCTTTCAAGACGGGTTTCAACTTAACTATTTCTCGAACATTCGTGAACCGAATCTGGCGTGCCGCCTGCACATTCTTCGTTTGTTGGATCAGAATACCTTTGGCATCCTTTAACAGAGCGCCTTTGAAAAACAAAAGCGCACAGTATTCCTTGAACACATGTATTAGAACGATGTTGGTTTTCTCAAACGTGTAACAGGGACAACCCCACTTCAATTCCTCGGTCAGCCCACAGTCAAGAATGATCGTTCTCAATTGCTCGATTTCTTCGTGCCACTTTTTGGCTTTACTGAAATAGAAATCAACCTTGGGATTCGTTCTATTCATTTGGTGGTTATTCCGACACTCGACATTAGAGGCTACTTACCGCGAGTCCGCTGCAAGCGCTTCGGTTGCGCTCTAGGACAAAACGAGGAACGACGCATAATCATCTGCGGCAAATGCTTCTATCGTTCCAAAGTGTGTCCGCAGCAAGTTCTCGACATCAGAGGTAGAACAATTTCCTAGTCTCACCCATACCACTTTGGGCGGGAATCCAAACAGAAAGCTACGAGGATTCGGACATGCATCAGTTTGAGCAAATTATGAATTCATTGGCTTGGGCGTATTGCCAGACTAACGGGTCGTCAGCAGCTTTTAACTCGACGTCGCGAACATGAACAGAAGCAGGAAAGAGATCGCCTATTAGCTTGACTAACTTTGGAGAAAAATTCTCGTCAAACAGAAGCTTCATGCGGCTGGCACGGTGAGCAGCCTGCGCTCTCGGTCTGCCGCAAACGCGATGCAGGCCTTTAGGTCCTCACGTGTGAGGTCAGAAAAATCTTCAAGAATTTGAGCTTCGGTCATGTCCGAAGCGAGATACTCCAAAACCTCATAGACGGTAATTCGTAAACCACGAACGCAAGGCTTGCCACCACGTTTGTTTGGGTCGATCGTGATGTAGTCTTGATACTTCATAGTCTGAGCTTATGGTTGGATGATTGCAGCGTCAAGAGCAGAGAACACGTCGTGATTAATCTAAGAATGGTAAATCTATTCCGTTGGCGGGCGTTCCAGCGCTACTGTTTGATGAGGCCGCCGCTTTCGATTCGACTCAGTTCGATGGATGCGAGGATATATTCAACAAAAGATTTGTTCCCGTGCTCTGTTACCCATTTGAAGTGCGACACAGCTTCGTCTTTTTGATCTTTCAACAGTTGGTCCATACCAATATAACCGTGTGCTTCAGTCAAACGATCGTTATTGTTGCCGGCCATGGCAACAAGCGCATCGGCGGCAAGTTCGCCTCTGAGGTAGGTAATTATCGGATAAGGCCATAAGGCGCTGTTAGACCTCTTCACTGCCAAATCGAGCATATCTTTAGCATCAGAAGCTTTCTCTGCGCCGCGATAACTAAGCGTAGCAACGATGACCATGTACTGGGCTCGATCCGAGTGCCAATCTGTCAACTCCAAAAACATGCGCGCGTCGGACGCTGCCGCCTCGTACTTGCCAAGATAGAGATAGTCTTGAGTGCGTTCAAAGTAGGTCTGGGGCCACTTCGGTATTATTTTAGTGACTTGCGTGTAAGCAGCGGCTGCTTCCTCGTATCGACCCGAACCGTGATACCAGCGTGCCAGGTTCAGATGGCCATCGACAAAACCTGGATTGACGCGCACAGCCTGCTTTACTGTTTGAATGCCCTGTTCGCGTTGGCCCATGTGAACCTGCGCGATGCCTAATCCGTTCAGTGCGGTTACATTATTTGGATCAATACGCAACGCCTGCTGAAAAGCTTCTGCCGATTCGGGATAGCGCGCCGTCGTTCCGTACGCCATTCCGAGGTTCATGTAAGCAGAGAGATAGTTGGGATCCAGTGTAACCGCCTGCTTGTAAGCGCGAATGGCTTCGGAATAGCGACGCATTGAGCTATCGATATTTCCCAGTGCGACATAACCGTGTGCATCATTGGGATCCAATTCTATTGCTCGTTTCGCTTCGGAGAATGCTTCATCGCGCTGTCCAATACCCATCAATGCGATGCTGAGCTGAACATGGGCCACCGCAAGGTTCGGCTGAGCCTGAATGGCGCGTCGCAAAACCTCGACTGCCTCGTTGAATTGTCTTGCGCGAATTAGATCTTGTGCCTGCCGCACTAACCCCTGTGCCGGATCTTGGGCCTGGAGTTGTACGCTCTGTTGGGCGACATTCTGCAAAGTGTTACCCGGACTGCGAAACGAAGGTGCGGAAAAAGTAACAGTGGTAAAGAACAATGCTAGTACTGATGAACTGATTCCGATTTGCTGGAACGAGGAAGGGTAAGTCATATGAGTGACCCTCGGTTTTTTGATAGAGCTGGAAAAACTTAAATGGTTGCGAAATGCGAGTGGGCCCAGACTACTAGTGCCTTACTGGCCCTGTCAATGCGCACGCCTAATTTGCAACTGAAGACCAGACGGAACCATCGGCATACTCTAGGCTCCGTATCACGACTTGCTCCGAGTACTGGTCGCGCGTGTTCTTGCCGGCTTTCGCTGCATCAAGACTACCGGTGGGAGAAGCTTTTGAACGCACGACTAAATGTTTAGTCGTGCCGGGCCTCATGTCTACTTTGCTTACGAACCTCAGCCGGCCCATCTCTCGCGTCGTGCCTGGCTCAAAGAAGACATATTCCCAGGTGAGTGTTCGGATCTCTTGCTGCCCAGTGTTTCTGACCTTCAGTTCATAGACATAGAACGCTGTGAGCCGGTGGTCTCCTGTATCAGGTGCTGACTTGCGCACCACCGGCGGCAGGGCCGGCTCTCCGTGCCGAATTCTGTTTTCATTCTCGCGGGCGGCCGCTTGCTGCTGAATCTCTTCCTGTTGGTGCTCCTTACTGGCCGCCAACGGATCTTTGTCGAGCGCAGGATTGTACAAGTCGATCCGCCATTTATTTTGCAGCACCGTCACATCAGGCGGAGCGGACGAGGACTGAGCCGAAGCGCAGACCGCGAATAAAAACAACACAAGAGCCGAGGATAGAATTTTCATAACGACTTTTCATCCCGAGTGACTAACAAGAGTCGTTGATTCACATCATTGCTTGTCACCAGTTAGAAAGGCAACGGCTGTCGAGACGAACTGTTCGGCCAGCGGACCGAAGATCGGACCATGCCCACCGTTCGGTACCACCCACAACTGTGACCCACCAATTGCTTCATACATCTCGACCGCGAGTCGCACAGGGTACAGCGCGTCCCGATCCCCGTGCACGATCAGCGTCCGTGCTGTGATCGTCGATAGGTAGGGCGGCGTGAAATTCAGGTCATCGTAGCTGTCCGCGAATGCTCCCGCCATGCGCCACAACGCCTTGATCTGTTCGTCCGTCTGGTGCCATCCACGCATTTGGCGCCATTCGGCCTCACTGTGGTTTTCGCTATCGACGGCACGCATCAGCGCCCGCGCCTGTTCGGGGAAATACGGAGCCCCACTCACCAACACCATCGCGTCGACCCGGCTCGGTTGCTGCGTCGCGATATGCAGAAGGGTCTTTGCGCCGAGGCTAAGTCCGATAGCCTTGAACCGGGTTATCTCCAGCTGGTCGAGCAAGGCCAACACGTCGAGCGCAAATTGGCGAAAGCTAAACTGGCCAGATGGATTCAGGGATCGACCGTGGCCGCGCAAGTCAGGAATGATGAGGCGATGGCCTGGCGGAGGGTCAGCGAAAACCAGATTCCAGTTGGACCCCGCGCCCCCACCGCCGTGTAGCAAAACTAAGGGCTCGCCGTCGCCGCGGACCTCATAATAGAGTTCGATGTCATAGATCGTTTCTGATCGTTTAATTGTCGACATAGTAATAGTCTTTACTCACCGCCGATGGTTTCGAGACTCGTCAACGCTTTCTTTGGTAGCGGCTTCTCGCACGCGCGGCAGTTACTACTTCGGTAATAGACCGGGTCACCAGCTCGGGCCGGTACAAACGAATCGCATGTCCGCTATTCTCTGCAATGATCAACTTGCCGGTGCTTGAAAGCGCGGTGAGCGCCCGCAGGTCTTTCTGCCGCGTTGCATTGTCCTCTTGGTTTCGCCCCAAAACAATTAACGGAAGACTGCCAAGTGGATGGGGTGATGAGAGTCGCCAGCGACGCAAAGCGATAAACTCACTCCGCCAGGAATCAGCTGTAATCAGATCATTGACGACATCCATCTCAGCAAAAAACTTTTGCCATGCCCATAAGCGAAGCGGTTGTAGGCTCGGCGGCAATCGATCGTAAGGCACTTCTATCTTTGTTGGCGGATCATAATGCGGCGGATTGGTGAACAGCGGCTTGAACGCCGTGCGCATGTCCGCGCCGGTCATTTCGTAGATAGGCATGTCTTTCCCGTTAACCAGGTACTTCGAGCCTTCCTCACCTGCCGGATCGTCGAGAACCAGCCCTACCACCTCATCTGGATATCTGCGCTGATAACCCTGTACGTATAACGCCCCGATAGAGGCGCCTACCATCACATAGGGCGAACGCACCCCAGCCATGCGCAGCAAGAGATGCAGGTCGTCACTTGTCTGTTCAACTGAGCCAGTCGCGGGACCTCTCTCGCTCCACGCGTATCCGGCCCGATCATAGGTGCAGACTTGAGTGATTTTCGCGACCTCGGGTTGGACCAGACCCCAGTCCATCGAAAAGGACGATTGGCCATTTTCGACGATGACAGCAGGAGAGCCGTGGCCAA
>DATEXA010000496.1:0-4050 GCA_035257465.1 Pyrinomonadaceae bacterium
CGAGCCTTGGTGTCATCAATAAAGGAGCGTACGTCTTTCAATGATGACGTAAATTATTAAGGATGCTTTCGAAAACAAACTGCCTGCTTTCGGCGGCACTTTGATTGGAAAAGCAGCTATTGACTAGCCGCTTGCGCAGACGTAAACGCTGGTAGTATAGCCGCAGTATCGCAGAACTCTCTGAAGCGACTGACCTTCCCATTCCTCAAATCAAAAACATGGACCAGCGGCGTCTCGGCAGTGCGACCAGTCGCTTTAACACGACCACGATATCTTATGATTGCTACGACCTTATCACGCTGTGCGATGTACTCCTCCGGCTCAAAGACTTCCACGTTCTCCTGAGAACTCAGAGTGGAGAAAAACTCTGCAACTCCGTCGCGGCCTTGGCGATGTCCGGCGACCGGCATAATGTCCTTTGGTCCGGGCGTAATCCATTCCACATCGTCAGTGAGCATGTTCAGTAATCCCGGGATATCACCTCTTTTGAAAGCGTCATACGCATCCTTAATCATACGGATGTTGTCTTGTTCAGACATTTCGAATCTCCTTTCGGCTGGATATGGTTGGGGAGATGAGTGGCTTTTTATGCCAGATGGCAAGAGTAGTCAAGAAGCGGAATGTAGTCTCTGGAGATATTGCCCACAGCACTTGAGTTCGAGCATTTGTTCGGTTCCGATTAGATATGTTATTAGAGACCACCCGGAAAAGTTGTTCGATAAACTTTAGTTTGTCGACGGGCAAGGGATGGCTAGAGTTTTGGTAATAAACCAACAAGCTAAAGCATATCGGACATATTGGACATGACGAATAACCGACACTGTTGTGGTGTGATGGAATCGGAGTTAACTCGCGATTGTGCGGATCACGCCGACGCGTTCGATTGTCCGGATTGCATTGTTTATTACTCGAAACAGCTGGGCGAGTACGGGATTCTTATTCACGACGGCGGCTCTTCATATTCAGTGATTAACTATTGTCCCTGGTGCGGAGTGAGGTTGCCTACCGCAAAAGCAGAGGTCGAATAGCAGGTCCGATATGGTTCAGCTGTCGGATTCAAGTATATCGAACACCAGGAAGGAAAGAACATTGTCAGACCAAAAGAATTTTACTGGCCGTGCTGCAATCGTCACAGGTGGCACGCGTGGTATCGGTCGCGCAATTGCGCTGGAGTTGGCACGACGCGGTGCGGACGTGGCATTCAACTACGCGAAGAGTGCCGACTCAGCCGAGAGTTTAAAAACAGAGTTGGAAGCGCTTGGTGTTCGTGGCCTGGCGTTCCAGTGCGATGTTGGAAACACTGAGGCGGCGGCTGAGATGGTCAAACAAGTCAAAGATACTTTTGGCCGGATCGACCTCCTCGTAAACAACGCAGGCGTTACACGCGACAACTTGATTCTACGAATGAAGGAAGATGATTGGGACGAAGTTATCGATACAAACTTAAAGGGTGCGTGGAACTTCGCCAAGGCTGCGTTGCGCACAATGCTCCGTCAGGATGGAGGCGGGTCAATACTTAACATCTCGTCGATCAGCGGCGAGGTTGGGATGCCTGGCCAGTCAAATTATTCGGCGTCAAAGGCGGGGATGTTTGGATTGACGAAGGCGCTGGCAAAAGAGGTGGCGAGTCGTAAGGTCACCGTGAATGCGCTGGCACTGGGAATGGTGGCAACAGACATGGCCGGTAAACTCGATGAAACTTACCAGGCAAAAATCATTGAGCAGATTCCGCTCGGTCGTTTTGCAGAGGCTGATGAGGTAGCGAGAATTGCCGCGTTTCTTCTTTCAGATGATGCGCGCTACATCACCGGACAAGTAATTCAGGTTGATGGTGGTCTGGCGATGTAGAGAATTTCGGATTGCGGATAAGGCCAGAGATCAACACATCTGTGAAATCTGTGGCTGAAAATTCTAAATCCCAAATCCCGAAATTCACTTGATCGCTTTGACGTTCTCAGGTTTTGCAAACAGTGAATCTGCCAGGTTCTGATTGTATTGGACTGATTCGTAGTTAATCCGGCTGGTTTGCTTGCCATTGACGTAGTGATCGATCACCCACGGCGCGTTTACAGCATCGATCACAATGAACTTAAAGAACTGATCCTCTTCAGTCGTCTCTTCCTCATCGCCACTATCAGGGTTTTTGCGGGCACGCTTGTAGATTATTTTTGCCGGTAGTCCATCTTTAGCGCCAAACTCGTATTCAACCCAGAAACCAGTTGGAAAGGTCAGCCGGATAGTTTCATTCCGCTTCGCGAGGCCCGCTTCGCGGCGGCCAACGTAAACAATCTTTCCACCTTCTTTTTTCCACCAACCACGGAGCAGATTTTCAAGACTGGTGCGCATGGCGCGTTTGAAGTCTTCAATTTGCAACGGACCCTGGTCGGTAATCGTCTTCACGGCGCCATCGAAAAGCCAGCCGGTCTCGCCTGCGTTTGTGTTGATTGTTTTGATTCCTCCGCCCGTGAACTCAGTCCGTTCGTGATCCGGATACGAAACGTAATCCAGGAACTTCGCCGGAAGTTGCGAAACACCCTCATGAAAGCTTGTGTAGAAGCCCTTGCCGACCACGGTTTTTACACTCAGATAACTTGGTCCACCAAGAGATTGAACTGCTTTGTCGATGATCTGTTGCGACTTCTCATCAACCGAAGCAGGTGACTGATTCGCGACTTGTTGTGCCCGTGTTGTAATGACAATGGCGACGACAAAGCATGACGCTAGAAGCAAGGTTAAGAACCGGTGGGTCATGGTGCGAAGTTTAGCAAAAAGAAAAAGGGTTTCAATGAGAGACTCACTGAAACCCAAAGTCGTTTGAAGGACGCCCACTCTTAATTGAGTTGTGGTTTGTTCGCCCCGTTTGGTTTAACCACCGTTTCGCCGTTTTCGACGTCTATATGGAAACTTGTTGAAGTCTTCCACATTCCGGTGATTGGTAGTTTCACTAACTCGTCGATGTGCCGCTTCAGGAAGCGTGCGCCGTAAGCAGTGTTGTAGCCTTTTTCTGTGAGCCGATTCACCGCAGCTTCGGAAACCTCAACGTGCTTTCCCTGGCGCTCCATTTGGCGTCGCAGTTTCTCGAGGTACAACCGCGCGATTTGTCGAACTTCATCCATCGTCAATGGAGAGAAGACGACAATTTCATCGATGCGATTGCGAAACTCTGGTGAGAATCTTTGTTCCGAAGCTTTCATCACCTCGTTCTTAACGGCACGAAAGTCGGCGGCAGTCTTTACTCCAAAGCCCAGGGGTTTTTCGAATTTCTTGAAATTCTCCGAGCCGAGGTTCGATGTCATGATCACGATTGCATCGGAGAGGTAAACTTTCTTGCCACGGCCATCCGTCAGCCAACCCTCATCGAACGCCTGTAGAAACAGGTTCATCAAGTAGGGTGAAGCTTTTTCCACTTCGTCTAGCAACAAGACCGTGTAAGGATTCTCCCGCAACTGCTCGGTAAGAATTCCGCCCCGTTCAGAGCCGACGATCCCGCGCGGCATGCCGATCAGTTTTTCAATGCCGATGGTACCGTCACTATATTCCGACATGTCGATACGAACCATTTTCTCTTCGTCACCAAACATGAACTCGGCTACAGCTTTCGCCAGTTCCGTCTTACCGACTCCTGTCGGACCAAGAAAAAGAAGTACGCCGTCGGGTTTGTAGTGCGACTCTTTCAAAGGCCCCTTGTTTAGACGAAGACGCTGAGCGACGGCCTTGATAGCTTCCTTCTGTCCGATCACGCGTTGGCTGAGCATTGCCTCAGTCATCGCAAAGCGATCCGTCGTGTCACGGAAGATCATGTCTGTCGGAATTCGTGATTCCTGAGAAATGACCGCGATTATGTGTTCCGGTTTGACGACTAGGGTATGCGGTTCATTGATCTCCACTTTTACGGCAGCTGTATCCAGCCAACCGATTGCCTTGTCAGGCAGATGGAGATTCCGAATGTACTTCGGCGCCATTTCGAGAGCAATGTTGATTGCGTCGTCGGAAATCTTGACCGAGTAATTCTTTTCGAGCCGTGGTCGTAATCCGAGCAGTATTTCGCGA
>DATEXA010000497.1:0-7988 GCA_035257465.1 Pyrinomonadaceae bacterium
AGGCGAGGACGCCTGCGCTCCCAGCATCAAGTCTTTTGAAGGGGAGAACGCTCCTGGCATCGTTTCTACAAAATCAATCTTCGATATCCCTTTGTCGCTTGCGACTCGTGATTCCCCGTTTGGAGTCGCGAATGAATCGAACTAGGTGTCCGACGTTTTTGTCAGCGGTCTGCTCGAGTTCGTTTAGCGCAGCCTTCACTGGTAGCTGTGATCGAAAGAGTACTCGATACGCATTCTTTAGCGCGCGGCGTTCTTCATCTGTGAAACCCGCGCGTCGCAGTCCCAACGTATTCACACCTCGCACAATCGGTGGGTTACCGTCGGTTGTCATGAACGGCAACACGTCTTGAACGATCTTAGATTTTCCTCCAACCATCGCATACCGGCCCATTCGAACGAACTGATGTGCACCCACGTTGTTGGAAAGAAAGACGTGATCTTCGACCACGATGTGTCCTGCCAATGCGGCCTCGTTGGCGAAGATGTTATCGTCTCCAATATTGCAGTTGTGGGCGACATGAACTCCGACCATGAAGAAGTTGCGCGAGCCGATTAACGTTGTCTCCCCTTGTCCGCTTGCGCGGTGAAACGTGCAGAACTCACGGATCAGATTGTCGTCGCCGATTTCCAGAAAGCTTTTTTCGCCCTTGAACTTTACGTCCTGGGGTTCGCCCCCAAGCACTGCATGTTCAAAGACGCGGTTGCGGGAACCGAGCCGGGTAAATCTCTTAACGACAGCGTGGGTCGCAATTTCGCATTCATCTCCGATCTCAGTAGCGTCCTCAATGACGGCGTAAGGGCCGACGCGAATGCCCTCTCCTAGTTTTGCGTGCGGACTAACTGTCGCGGTTGGATGAATCTCCATAGACGAGGCGAATGGTATATCACAGATGTCCGATATGCTTCAGCTTGTCGGACATCAAAAAGACGCCATTTTTCTGCCCTTTTTCCGCTTGCCATTGACTGATTGGGCAACTATCATGGCTCAGCCGCATCAAATGCTGGGTTTATCCAACGGCGGCTTCAATTTATGAAATAGTTAGGTTTAGAGAGTGCGGGGCTGGTTCAAGACCGCGATAGGAGATAGCACTTGTTCAGTGACCAGTTTCGCAGAGGTGAAGCAGACAAAGGCAAGCTCGCGGGTGTGAAGGGTTCAAAGCTGATCTCAGGTCTTTCAGATGTTGCCTGGAAAGCTTTTCAATCAGTCAATCAGCGACTTCCTGAAGGCGAATCGATTCGCCCTAACTGGGCGCCAGGTCCCCTCCTCAAATCCTACGAACGCAGTGCACCACCACTCGGGTTTCCACGCGAAACCGATAGCCTCTGTCCAACCTGCGTAAAAGAAGTTCGCAATGCCGTGATCACGGGCGACGTCGCACTTGAAACCCTGATGCATCAGCATCCTGGGGAAATCAAAGCGCAAATTGTTGAAGACAATGGCCAGGTGCTGATGCGAAAGACCTGTCCAAAGCACGGCGAGTTTGAAGACGTGATGTCTACCGATCCGGCGTTTCTTGAAAGGATCGAGTCCCTCTTTTTTGGTCGTGACTTTCGCGCTGCTGAAGACAAAGAGATTCATCGTCACGGAACTTCAAACATCAAGTTTGGTCGTGGCGCTGTATTGACTGTAGACCTGACCAATCGTTGCAACATGATGTGCAACCCGTGCTTCATGGATGCTAATCAGGTCGGTTACGTCCACGAACCAACCTTCGAAGACACCAAAGCAATTCTTGATCGCGCCGTCTCATTCAAGCCGAAACGGCAAGTCATCATTCTCTTCTCCGGTGGTGAGCCAACGCTATCTCCTTATTATCTGGAAGCTGTTGAGTACGCGAAGAAGATTGGCTTCTATCGAATACTGGCAGCAACCAACGGTATTCGGTTCGCCGAAGACATTGAATTCTGCAAGGCTGCAAAAGCTGCAGGACAACACGGCGTCTATTTACAGTTCGACGGTGTAAGTGAAGAGAAGAATAAGCATCGCGGCGTCGGTAACTTGTTCGATGTGAAGTTAAGGGCGATCGAGAACCTCGCCAGCGTCGGCATTAAGGTCACGCTGGTCGTCACCATCGTGAATAACATCAACAACGACGGTATCGGCCAAATCGTAGAGTTTGCCGCAAAGAATATCGACAAGGTTCAGACTATCGCGTTCCAACCTGTTTCGTTCACAGGTCGCGATGAAGATATCTCCGACGAGATGCGTACGAAGTGGCGCTACACGCTTGCGGGAATGACTCACGATCTCAAAGATCAATTGAACGGTCAGCTTCAACCACTTCGCGATTGGTTCCCGCTGTCATCCTACTCAGCTTTCACCAGTGTGATGGACATGCTGCAAGGCGCCGATGCGCCGTGGGGTTGGTCGTCATGTAATTGCCACCCGAACTGCGGCATCTTCACCTTGATGGTAGTCAATCGCAACACCGGTGAATTCAAATCGCTGTTCGAGTTCTTCAACTACGAGCAATTCATGAAGGACGTCGGTGTGATCACCGATACGGCGCGCGGTCGCAAACTTTCGTATGCACAACTGGGCATGGCGATCATGCGCAACTTCGACGCGGAACGAGCACCCGAAGGATTCCCAATTTCTCAAATCGTGAATCTCTTCAAGCCTTCGTCGACCAATTCAAATTCAGATCGCAATGACCGCATGAAGGCTCAGAACGCTGCGGATCCAAACGATGTTTGGCGTGTGCTCTGCGTTGAAGGAATGTGGTTTCAGGATCTTTTCAACTACGACTTTCGACGCACAGAGATGTGCGTGATTCCTTACGGCACACAGGAAGGCGAGATTTCGTTCTGCGCTTACAACACCGGCGTTGGTTGGCGGCAGATTATCGAGAACATGCACAAGACGGCTAACCTGGGTGAGTGGTACGAAGAACACGGTCGTCACAAAGTTTATGCGGCCGGTAAGCCGGTGCCTTTAACCTCAACCAAACACTCATTGAGCTTGCCAATCATTCAAGCGGTGCTGGCGGAAGACTCTGACGAGAAACCAGTCGTTACGTCGCCTTATCTAATCGAGGAAGAGACTCTTTCGGCCTAGTTTTTGTTGGGCTTTGGTCTTCACGTCTTCGGTTTAGTACAAGGGGTCATGATAATTTTGCGCCACACCCTCCAAGGCTAAGACCAAAGTCCTAAGACCCAAGACCAAAACCAAAGGCCCGCCTTTACCTATCTCGTATCCCCGCCTGGCTTCTGCACCTCACGTAATTGCGCGACGATATCGCGAATACGTATTGCGAGTTCTTCGATGGTTTCTGCTCGTTTGCGAGCTCGATCAGTCAATTCTTCACGCAATAACAATTGCGCCTGACCCAACACTCCCGTGAGTGGATTGTTGATTTCGTGGCGAATGTGGGCAACCAGTTGGGCAACCTCGTCCAAACGATTTCGATAAAAGATCACTTGCTCGTCAAGGTCTACAGGCATTTGTTTGTGCGCAGGATTATTGTCAGTCATCTGATTTCCATGAATCTTGTGACGCTTGCACGACAGTTGTGGTTTCTGGTGGAACAGGTAAGCCGCGTTTGTTGCGCGATCATTGTGCCGTGTGAGAGGTTAGACTTCAAGCATTAGTTTCAAAGTTGACAACGGTTTGTGCCCAAAAGTACATTCAACTTCCTTCGTGCTGGGAGGTCGTCCAATGGTAGGACTCCAGACTCTGGATCTGGCTATCGGGGTTCGAGTCCCTGCCTCCCAGCCAACTCTCTAAAATGTTTGACCAGCTAACCGGTTGGTAGTAGCCTCTCATCACCTTGCTAGCGAAGCTCAGGATTTTTAATCTTTTCCGGGCCGAACTCTTAAAGTCGAGATTCCTTGCTAACTCTCGACCCTTAACCTGAAAAAACTAACGGCCCGCCAAAACCTCGCTTAACTTACGACCTCGAGGCCCTTATCGCCAGATAAGCTGAGAGTGAACAGATGCAAGTCTTCCGGGCCATCAAAAGATCGGCGCCTCTTCCCAATACGCTGGGTGTCTTGACGACAACAATCGTTCTTCTAGTAGTTCCTTTCCTGGTTTATTACCTCGTCTACGTACAAAAACAGAATGCCTATTTTACTGAGCGTGGCCTTCGCTCACTATCGTTGATCGGCGAGCAAGTAGCGTCGAAGGTCGAGAGCGCCGGTAGCATTCTCAAGAACGGTAGCGAAAAGTTCATTAACTCCAAACCCTCAACGGATCAGTCTCCAGGGTTTGATCCTCAAAAGCCGGATGCAGACAATTTCAAAAACCTCACCAAGGCTTTCGGAAGCTTGAAAGACGGTCCTCAGATCACTCCTATTAGCATGTACAAGGCATCGGAGGGAAAAACTATTGGATCGACGACAATCGATGGCGTTAGTGAAGACGACGGTAGCCTTTGGCTGTATCTGAACTACGAATCGCTCTATGTCAATGACAAACCCGATGCCGACAAACAGGTAATCGTCGTCGTTGTCAAAGCCAAGACTGACTTCAGCAAGCTCCTTCAACCATTACTTACACGCCGTGACAGTATTGGTGACGCATCCGGTGCGGAATTCCAGGATCTTCTGATAGCCGAGGGAGCGACAGGACGAGTCTTTTTCCAAATGGATCGCAGTGAACTTAGCGTGGCCTCGTTGGATAAGCTGCCTGCCAACAATGAGCAGAAACGATTTGAGATAAAAGACCTCGAGCAGTCAAGCAGCGTAACCGACGTGCGTTTGGCAGAGTCGTCGATCAAACTATTCTCAGAACCGCTGGGAATATCTCTTCGAACAACCGGGTCAGCCGACGGACGCAATACCACATGGATCATTTGCGGTTTGATTCCCTCCGAAAGTTTTCGCGCTGAGGCCTGGTCAGTGTCTTATGCCTGGTTGATACTTTGCGCCTTTATCACCTCATTGATGGTACTCAATTGGCCGTTTATCAAACTGGTTCTCATTGGTGCTAAGGACCGGCTTCGCACGGCTGATGTCTATTTTCTTACGTTCTCAACAGTGGTTGTGTTGGCTGTCGTGACATCATTTGGGCTGTACGCGTACTCCTACGAGAGTATAGGTGGTCAATTGGACTCTCAACTCACAAGACTATCGATACAAATCAAGGCCAACCTGAGGGACGAACTGGGCAGGGCTCTAAGCCAACTACAATCCCTCGCCAATAACTGCAATCTCATTCAGAAGCTCGATACAAATGCTCGTTGCGGCGCCGACTCCACGACAATAAATACCGCGGCGTTTTATCAACACGCCGAACTCGATAAGAACAACATTCTTCCTCAGCTTCTGGCAGAGGGGAAACCGGCATATCCATACTTTGACGGTGTTGCCTGGCTTGATAAGACAGGTTGGCAAAAAGCGAAGTGGACGATTAGGGAATCAACTACACACTATCTCAACCTATCAACACGAGCGTACTTTCGAAATCTTCGCCTCGGAGATTTTCAAGAACTAGAACTACCAAGCCAAACTGGCCAAGGCGTCCAACCCAATCCAATCCAGTTTGCTTTGGTACCGATAATCTCAAAAACAACGGGACGAAACGAGGTCGAACTGTCTACATTCGCGACGGATCCCAATTGGATCACTGCTTTCGAGACCCGCCTTATTTCACTCATGCAGCCTGTTTTGCCGGCGGGATTTGGTTATCTTGTGATCGACAAGAACGGAAAGGTGATCTTCCACTCAGACGAAGCTCATCACCTCGGCGAAAACTTCTTTAAGGAGTGTGATGATGATCCGGCATTGCGGTCGGCAGTAGTCAGTAAAAACTCAGACGCTTTCAAAGCGAAGTACCTGGGACAAGACTACAGCCTATTAGTCACTTCTGTTGAAGGCTTTCCAGACTGGTCCCTTGTGGTCTTTCGAAACAAGCAAACCCTTCGCAGTGCCTTCCTCGAACTACTAAGTTCGCAGAGTCTGCTGTTCTTCGTTTACTCGATTGTCCTCATGGCAGCCCTCTCCGTGTTCTTTCTAATAAATCGACACAATGAGCGACGGGCGTGGATTTGGCCTTCCCAAAAAAAGGCCACTGTTTACTATCAGTCGCTTGTTCTCATGCTCTTGATGTCTCTCTTCTCCGTATTCCTCATATTGCTTGTGCACGGAGAATCACTGGTGATTCTTCCGACCCTTACCAGTTTTATTGCCATCTTCGTCTTCTTTATTCATCTTTCGCGAGGTCTCAGGATGTGGCTTTTACGGCTCTGTCACAAACTGAGTAAAAACAGCAAACGGTTTCGAGAGCAGAAATACGTCTGGCACCGCAGATTCAAGCTTGCCTATGTACTAAACCTCGGAATGCTTCTAGTAGTGGTAGCGATTCTGCCAGCGGCGGCATACTTCAGATTCGCTTTTGATTCTGAAATGGAATTGTTCATCAAGCATGGACAGTTCACGCTCGAGTCCGGCTTAGCTGAGCGTAGCAGGCGTATACGAAGTCAGTACGCTGAAATCGAAGGAGCCTCAGACAAGGAAAACAATGCCACGCTTATTGAGAAGCGAATCGGGGAAGAATGGGACGTTTACGACAAATTCTTTTTCGCAACACAGCATGAGCCTAAAGAACAAGGCATCTCAAAGAGCTTAGCTTGTCCACCACAGAACCGTTTGTTATCGCTGACCTCGTATCTGCCTCTCTCTAACAGAACAAGTATCGAACGACGTGGCCTGCTACAGAACTCTTCGTCGAATGGGACCTGTAAATGGGAGAAGTCACCCTCAGGTAACTTAGTTCTTCATTTAGACGGAACCGCAGCTCGCGACCTTCCCTGGGTAGACTTATCCACGCCGGTGCCAAGTCTGGGCGTTCCGGGGCCAGTGTGGTGGATCCTTCTTCTGCTGACTTTCGCATCTTTCTTCAGCTGGTTGCACTTCATGGTCAGAAAGGTCTTTCTGCTCGATGTTCATCGGCCCACGAGTTACGCACTCGATGGTATCTTGCGAAACAGATTCGATCGCAATCTCTTCATTGTTCTTGAGGCACCGTACAGTGAACTGCTTACCATTGCGAGAAATGGCGTTCATCTAATCGATGTACAAGAAAACGCAACCTCACGTGACTGGGCAAAGAAAATTAAGTACTCAACCTTGAAAGACTGTGCCGCAATAGTGGTCCACCATTTCGACTATAAACTTCACGACACTCCGACTAACCTACAAAAACTTCACCTGCTTGAAGAATTGCTTAAGCTGAAGAGGCCCGTCATTGTGTTTTCAGACGTCGAGCCATCGCTATATAAATTCACAAATGGCGATCTGAATGAACAGGAGAATGGTCATGACGATGCCAGCCGGTGGGCGGCAATCATAAGCCAGTTCTTTACAGAGTACGCGGAGGATGGTGGCGACTGCGAGAGCTATCGCAATCAACTCGAAAGGGAAAAAGACAAGTTGTTACCAAAGGACTTGAAAGGTCATTCCAATGAGGAAATAGAAAGGATAAAGAAGCTAGTCGAGATGCTCGATGCAGAATGTGCTCACAAACTACCGCTCCAAAACATCGGTCTTCAACTCCTTCGCGAAGAAAGTTTCGCAACTTTGAGTCCGGAGCATTTGCTAAATCGAATCGTAAACCAGGCGCGCACATACTACAGCGACATCTGGAACACGTGTTCCCCGGACGAGCAGTTAACTCTCTTTCACTTGGCGCAGGATCGACTATTAAGTCACCGTGATCCCGATATCGAACCGCTTTTGAGGCGTGGCCTGATCATCAGAAAAACCGATGTGCACTTGATGAACGAAAGCTTTCGTCAGTTTGTTAAGTCAACAGAGCAAGTGGAAGACGTGTCGAAAAACGAAGAGAACGCAAAACGAGACAGCACCTGGAATACGCTCAAGGTGCCCCTGTTAATTGCTCTCATAGCTATTACGATTTTTCTGTTTGTTACCCAGCGCGATCTGTACACCTCTGCCCTGGCGGGTCTAACTGCATTGACCACAATGATACCGGCTCTATTTAAAGTTCTAAGTTTATTCCAGAACGAACCAGCACCTCGACCGCC
>DATEXA010000498.1:0-4002 GCA_035257465.1 Pyrinomonadaceae bacterium
TCAACAGCAAGAGCCGCCGCAAAGTCCTTATGGCCCAGCTTGTCCCAGGGAACCTGCTCAAACACCTTGCTTCGCAGCAAGTGAAACAAGCCGAAATTCTGATTGGCGATCCAGAGATCCTCCTTAGCGTCCTCCGCGATAGAGCGCACCACTCCGCCGGGAAGGCCGCTGATGGAAATAAACCGGTCATTTTCCAAGTATCCGAATTCGTGAAGTGTGACGACCCAAATGCGACTGCGACTATCTTGAAAAAGGGAGTAAGGGATATTTGCGCTTGTCTGAGCCTGTGAAGTGCCCGTGCCATAAATCGCAAATTGCCCATTGCTCCACCGTCTCAAGCCATCATTGGTGGTCACCAGGATGCTTCCATCCCTGGTCGCGAGAGTGGACCAGACGGAAGTATTCGATGAACCTCGGCTTATAGAAAACGTGGGGATAGCAAAATTGCGAAAGCGGTCGAGGCCGTTCGAGGTAGCGATCCAAATATTACCTTCGCGATCCTCAAAGATGGTCCCCACGCTATCGCCTGAAAGGCCGTTGGCTGCCGAGAACACATCTGTCCTTCCCTGATGTACATGCGCAACGCCGGACGAAGTGCCAATCCACAAACCACCATCGCGATCACGGAGCATTCCAAGGGCCTTGAACTGCTTCTCAGTCTTTGGGAGCGGATAGGGCTCAACTTTTCCGTCAACAAGTCGCTGGATTCCGCTGCTCATGACGATCAATAGTGCGCCGTCATCCGCTTCGCCCAGCATCCCCGCGGAGAGGTGCTGATCTGTTAGCGGATAGAACATTGACGGACCAGGCTTCCAACGCCATACGCCAGAGACACTTCCCACCCAGAGATTGCCGCTCCTGTCCTCATACAGATCGTGTACTCCACGACCAAACTCGCCGTTCATTCCAAAGCATTGGACGGAACCCTTGGCAATCTGGCAGAGCTTCCCAGTGGACAACGGAAACGAAGTCGTGCCGACCCAAACAGTGCCTTCACGATCCTCACGGAGCGCAAAAACAAATTGTTCTGCAAGTTCCGGATACACTGTTAATTTGTTAGCACTCCAACTTGCCAATCCTTTATCTGTGCCAATCCAAAGTGTCCCATCGCGCGCAGCGAGCAGTTTTGTAGTCGTATTGGAGGGTAGAGGCTGATCGGCCGGCGGCTGCCAGGGTACGTTCCTAACACCATCGAAGCGAAACGCGCCGAATTCTGTTCCGAACCAGAGATAACCGTCGTTCGTTTGAGCGATTGAACGGATATCGCCTTTTGTAAAGCCTTCACGAATTTTCCACGACGTGTGTGCGTACTGACTGACGTCGAGCGCCGGATTCAACGCGACCGCGGAGGAACAACAAGCCAGCAGAATGCACGTCAGCACAAAGCAAGGTGCGATAACGTGTCGACTTCGTCCGCGGGCTTTGTTCATATTGCGCACATCTTATCTCACTATGATCTCGGCCGACGCAGCAGTTGTGGGGAGACAATCTGCTCTCCTATTGAATCCCACCCGCGGCAGTGGGTGGATGGTTCAGATCCTTTCTAGTCAGGAACGTTGGGAATGTTGTAGACAAGATCTGAACTCAATCCACCAACTTTCGTTGGTGGGATTTGTGAATTCACAGCGACTCCTTTTTCAGTAGCCAGGATTTGAAAGTATCCACCCACTGCGATTGGTGGGATTTCACCCAAAGCTCTGCTTCGCAGGCTTGATTTAACTCTGCTTCTGGAACAACGAGCATCACGGCATTAGGGTACTGACAGATCACTCTATTTGGGTATCGAGTTATGCTTCCATTTGGATATAAAGCCATCGCTCTATTTGGGTATTGACCAACAGTAATCCCGGGAGTAGCCTCAGCCTTCTGCGTAGAAGCTCATAGCTGCACTTATGCGTCCACTTGCTGCATTTGTTTTCCTTACGCTCGTTTCGTTCACGTATGTTCTCCGCGCTCAATCCACAAACGCCTCGCTAACCGGTCGTATTACTGATCCCTCGCATGCCTTAATCGTCGATGCCAAAGTCGCGGCCGTTAGCGTCGGTACTAACTTCGCTTACGAAACCATGACGAATAGCGCGGGTGAATACAACCTGACGAATCTTCCGCCAGGCACTTACCGGATCGAAATCGAAAAATCTGGATTCAAGAAGGTGCTAAGGCCGAATGTGATCCTTCACGTACAGGATGCTCTCAAGATCGACTTTGAGCTGACGCTTGGCGACGTATCGGAAACCGTCACGGTGGACAGTGGTGATCCACCGGTGAATATCGAGTCGGGGACCGTCAGCACCGTGATTGATCGCACGTTTGTTGAAAATGTTCCTCTGAACGGTCGCAGTTTTCAGACATTAATAACGTTGACACCGGGTGTGGTTTTAACCGCTACCGCTTTCAACGAGCAGGGGCAATTCAGTGTTAATGGCCAACGAGCGGATGCTAATTACTTTACTGTGGACGGTGTCAGCGCCAACTTCGGAGTCACCGGGTTCATCACCCTGGGACAGACCGCCGGAGGAAATTTACCTGCGCTCAGCGCTTCTGGTGGGACAAACAGTTTGGTGTCGGTGGATGCCACGCAGGAGTTCCGCCTACAGACGTCTTCATTTGCTCCGGAGTTCGGCCGCACACCCGGAGGACAAGTGTCGATTGTGACGCGCTCCGGAACTAATGCTTTTCATGGGACGCTGTTCGAATATTTCAGGAATAGCGTACTGGACGCCAAAGATTGGTTCGTGAACTTCAATGGTCTGGCAAAACCGGCGGAACGACAGAATGACTTTGGGGGAGTGTTCGGTGGGCCAGTTTTTAAGAACAAGACATTCTTTTTCTTCTCTTACGAAGGACTGCGGCTGCGTCAGCCGTCGAGCTTGCAAACCGTTGTTCCCGACGCTCCCTCCCGGCAGCAAGCACCATCCGCAATCCGTCCCTACTTGAATGCATTTCCCGTCGCGAACGGCGCTGCACTTGGATCAGGATTGGCACAATTCAACGCCGGTTTTTCGAATCCTTCATCGCTGGATGCAACCAGCTTTCGTATGGACCATGTGGTCAACTCGAAGCTTAGCTTGTTTGGCCGCTATAACTATTCACCGTCAAGTTTGGACCAACGAGGGCCTTTTTTCTCGTCCGGTAGAGTCCTCAGCTCTATCAGTTCACTGTCGTCCTCAATCCATACTGGAACAGTCGGCATCACACAGCTGATCAACCCAAGCATAAGCAACGAAGTGCGACTGAATTACAGCAACGACAGAATTGGCATTAGGTTTCTGGCGGATGACTTCGGCGGCGCCGTGGCGCTTCCAGAAACTCTCTTTTACCCCGCCGGGTTCACGACCGCGAATAGTATGTTCATACTGGCCATTAGCGGCGCGGGAGAGTTCGTTCAAGGTAAGCAAGGGACCAACGAGCAGCGACAGGTCAATGTGATCGACAATCTATCGGTGACGAAAAGTAGTCACCAATTGAAGTTTGGCGTTGACTATCGCTGGCTCGCACCTTTCAGCAGTCCATTCTCGTACCGGCAGTTTGCGTTCTTCTCGGGAATGTCTACCAACCTCGGAGGAGCTTTGTCGGGAATAGCCTCGTTCGCGCAGGCGACCACCTTTCAGAGTAACGCCCTCCTCTCACAGAACTTGTCGCTCTATGGCCAAGACTTTTGGAAAATCACGCCGCGACTGACTATGACCTATGGCTTGCGGTGGGACGTAAATCCAGCAGTGAGAGGCAAGGACTCGGCAAACGACCCTTTCGCAATCATGGGCCTGGATAATCGGGCAACGATGACTTTGGCACCTCGTGGGACTCCGCTCTATGAAACAACCTTTGGAAATTTTGCGCCGAGAATTGGACTCGCTTATCAGCTGCGGGGAATACGAAACTGGGATGCAGTCCTGCGCGCAGGCTTCGGAATCTTTTACGATCTGGGACAAGGAACGCTTGGTGCAGTCTCAAGCTTTTTTCCCTACAGTATCAGCACCAACTTTTCACCCGGGGCATTCC
>DATEXA010000499.1:0-18462 GCA_035257465.1 Pyrinomonadaceae bacterium
GTTAATTCTCTAAGAACTACGAAAGCGGCGGAGGGCCGCCGCACTCCAAGATCGACTATCTTTGGTCCTGCCTAGTGCTCCTGCCAACTGTCCTTTAGAATCCACTCATGCGGGTTAGAGGTCGTCGACGAAAATCGATAGCGTTCTTCATCACATTGGGCGCTTGTTTGGTTGCGCTCGCAATTGCTCTGAATGTCGGTTGGATTTTGCTCAACTGGCGAGAGGTGGCGCTTCTCGTACTGGGCATAGTCTTTTTTCTGGCAATCATCGTTGGCCTGGTTCTCAATACAACATTCCTCATTCGCGAAATCCGCCGCAATGAACAGCACGACGCTTTCATCAACGCCGTCACGCATGAATTGAAGACTCCCATTGCTTCGATTCGCTTGTACCTTGAAACTCTCAAAACACGCGAGGTTGACGATGCGCAACGCGCAAAGTTCTACGACACCATGTTGGCGGATAGTGACCGCCTCCTCCAGACTGTCGAACAGGTTTTGCGCGCAGGCCGAACAGGTTTACGACGCCGGCGAATCGCAACTTCAGTAATTAATCTTGGCGACATGGTTCGTGAGTGTCTCGAGATCACGCGCGTACGTTACGGCCTGAATGACACGCATCTTTTGTATTTCGAGTCGCCGGAAGCTGAGAGTGCAAAGGTTTCGGGTGACGTAGATGAGCTCCGTGCTGCGTTCTCAAATCTTTTGGACAATGCAGTCAAATACTCGCACAAGGAAGTGTGTGTGTCCGTCTCTGTCTCGAATGTCGATGAAAAACGAGTCGCTGTTCGCGTCAGCGACAAAGGTATTGGAATCCCCAGCGCACAGCTGAAACGCATCTTCAAACGCTTCTATCGAGTACCCGGGAAGTTTATGGCGCGCGTTAAAGGAACAGGGCTTGGATTATTTATTGTGCAGTCCGTCGTAAGAAAGCATGGTGGGCGAGTGTTCGCTGAGAGTAATGGCCTGGGACACGGCAGCACTTTTACGATTCAACTCCCAAGGGTCTAGTTATGAGTGGGATTCTGGTCGTCGAAGACGAAAAGCACCTCGCAGATGGACTGCGTTACAACCTCGAAGCCGAGGGGTATAGCGTCGACGCAGTTAGCGACGCTGAGGCTGCGTTGGAACTGTTGAAGGAGCGACCGCGCGAATACGATGTGATGGTCCTCGACGTAATGTTGCCGGGAATGGACGGGTTTACTCTGGCTGCCAACTTGCGGGCACAGGGTCAGTTTGTACCCATCTTGATGTTGACGGCGCGCGGACAAGCTGAGGATGTTCTTCGCGGTTTTGAATCGGGGGCCGACGATTACCTTCCAAAGCCATTCGAGTTGTCGGTTTTGATTGCGCGGATACACGCGCTGCTGCGACGTCGCGAATGGTTCCGGAAAGATAATCATGCGTGGGGCGGGGGGGCGACTGACGGCCGCACGCTCGGCAGCGTCTTCCAGTTTGGTGGTAGAAAGATCGACTTCGAAGCGCTCGAACTTTACTCCGGCTCACACACAGTGCAGTTGACGTTGATGGAAGCGGAACTCTTGCGCTACCTGATCGAACACGACGGAAGAATTGTTTCTCGAAATGCTATTCTCGAGGAAGTCTGGGGACTTCGTGAGGATACCGACACCAGAGCTATCGACAACTTCATCGTTCGGTTGCGCAAGTACATAGAAGACGAACCTTCGCGCCCAAAGCATCTTTTGACGGTCAGAGGAGTTGGATACAAATTCGTTTCGAAGGTAGGAGATTAAGTTCTCTCCGCGCGCACCGCTAACTCGTAGCGACAACTAATGAGGCACGTACCCCTAGCAGGTCAGAAAAATCTTTTGAATAGATCGCCTGAACTCTACGCACCCTGGCAACCTTTTCCACGAGTTCATCGTTTGAGATAAACCCATTCTCAGTATGAACAATAGCCCATGCAGGGATGTGTGAGGCAGTCCTTAAGAGGTCCTCTACGAATCCAAGGTATTGCTGCTTACTCTGTACTCGTGAACCCAGCTTTGCGCCTTGCTCTCGTTCCAGATCCAACCAAAAGTCGTCGCTGCCACGTAGCCATTCTTCCCGCCAGGTAATTACCGGATCTCTCGCAACGGAAGTTTGAGTGATGGGCACGGGAAGCCTCAGGAACATGAGTTCGGTGTGGTGTCGTTCGGCAATGAAATCGCGGACATCCTGATTTGTGCACTTGTTGCGGAGCGTGTTGTCGGCGACTTTTGGAAGACAGTCGAGCATGAGGCGAAACGTATCGGACAGTGCGAAGGGCTGACGCAACGATCGAGTTTCTTCATTGAACGACAGGACGTAGTCTCCAACCATCATGCCCGCTGTCAGCGCAAGGGCCCGCTTGAATGGGCTGAGTTGTTCGGTATTAAAGCGAAGATTATCGAACCACCACGAGTCGATTTCATTGAACCACTTGAGTAAGCCTGAATTGTCGAGCTTATCGCGCGGAACATAAGCATCGTCCAGCAAGGCCGTGAGATCCTCTTCATTGAGTTGTTCCCCTTGATTCTCAACCAGCGCGGTTGCTTTGGTGTACGACCAGATCATCGGATCATTTGAAGCGACCTGGACCTTCCAGTTCTTGAGTTGTAGTGCGATGTCCGGTTCACCGGTAAAAGGCATTGCGACTGACTCAAACTTCAAGTGTCGCAGCACGCCCAGTTCAAAACTCAGCCAACCATTTGCAAAGTGCATAGTGTTCGGACCTAACTAATCGAAGAGAACATGTTCCACTGGCCGGCCTTTTCTGGTTTGGTCGTCAGCGGCAATTCTGATTCGTCTTTCGCGAAGGAGTCTAGTTCCTGTAAGTACTCCAAAGACAGTAACGCGCTGACAACTGCGGGATCAAACTCGAGTCCTGCGCGAATGGAAATTTCTTTTCGTGCTTGCTCCACTGTCAACGCTGAACGGAATGGACGTGAATCCGTTAGCGCTGCATAAGAGTCTGCGACTCGAAGAACCCTCGCCGCCAACGGAATCTCGTCACGCCTGAGTGCATCAGGGTAACCGTGACCATTCCACCATTCGTGATGCCAGCGCACCAAAAGTTGGGCCGCACGGTCTGCCCCAACACGCGAAGCTTCACGCTCGCCGATGACGGGGTGTCGGGCCAGATCTATCCGATCTTCATCGGTTAAAGGACCGTTGCGTTGTATGTAGTCCCGTTCCATCGCGACCTCACCCAGGTCGTGCAGGAGACAGGCAACTCGGAGAGATCCGCGATCATGTCGTGCTAGATGAAAGAGCTTGGCAATTTCATCAGCGATGGTAGCAATCCGGCTCGCGTGGGCATTGTCGTACCGTTCAAAGCGGTCCGAGGTCTTTGATAACTGCGTGAAAGCCTCGGCTGCAGCTTTGTCGATTAGTTCATTTCCATGGACAGTGGTCATGTTTGCTTAACTTTCATTTCAACATACGAACTGGCTGCTCGCAAATCTAGATGGGCTATCTCGTCTTGAGATGGAGAATCTTAATTGAGCCGGCTTTGAATCACAGAGAACATACTCAACTGATCCCTGAGATTAAAACCTCGATTTCCTGAGAATGAAACTACATCACCTTGAAAATTAGCTTAGAGCTTTAAGCAGTTCACGCGCCTTACGGTTG
The DNA here is from genome assembly GCA_035257465.1 of Pyrinomonadaceae bacterium. Taxonomy (GTDB): domain Bacteria; phylum Acidobacteriota; class Blastocatellia; order Pyrinomonadales; family Pyrinomonadaceae; genus PSRF01. The sequence goes on from DATEXA010000499.1 coordinate 3,615, forward strand.
TTCTGATCTGACGCGACTGCGCGTTCCGCTTCACTTCTGGCGCGTACGGTGAATCCAAGCTCTTTGTATAGCTCGGCTAACATCACCCGGTACTCAGAATTATTCGGTTCCAGTTTTATAGCTGCCAGCAGTTCTGCTTCCGCAAGCCGTCGTGTGCTTTCATTCAGAGCCAGCACTCGTCCGTAATACGCGCGATATCTTGATTCAGTCGGAACTGCTCGTGCCGCAGAGGCTAACAGTCCCATAGCGACATTGCGTTGACCTAGTTCGAGCGCGGCGAACCCTTCCTTAAATTGGGCCTCGGCGCGCTGAGCGAGTGTTTGTCCGGATTGATTGCTGTCGCCTTCGGTTGCTGCTGTTGTATCAGAAGCCGCATCAGTAGCTGCAGCCTTTGGCGCGGCTCGAGCAACTCTTTCGGCCCGTGCCTGCGCGTCGAGTTTTGAATCATACGACGAACGAAGTCCTGGATCTCTCAATGTGTCGTAGGCTTGTGTAATACGAGCAAAAGCAGACTCGATTTGCGCTATGAGCGAGGCTTCCGCACTCCTGAATCGATCCGGATGGTACTTTCGAGCGAGATCGTAGTATGCATTCTTTAGTTCGGACATCGGTGAGTCCGGAGCGACGTCGAGGATTTCGTAATGCGATTGAGCATGAGCCAGGCGTTTGAGTAGAGTCTCAACAGCGTCAGGAGATTCCACTACGGTTGGAGGTTGAAGCTCTACAACGGGGGCTTCTTTTATAAGTTTCACCGGCTCCTGTGATACCGAACGAAATGCGTTCTTCCAGGACTCTCTATTGATGAGGTCCACAATGGCAAGCGAATAGACGACTCGCTGCGATTCGGTTTCAGCAAGGCCGCTCACCACACTTAGATCTTGAAAAGAAACAGTAGCGTCAATCCGCGAAAGCAAGAAACCTTCGGTGGGCGAAAGGTTGACGGAGTTTGGTGGATCAGCGACGGGTGAAAAATGTTCATTTGGATTGCGAAAACGAGAACTGATGAACTCGTCAGGTAATCGTCTAGCCGTTTCCAGCAGCAGCGCTGGTGCGTTTATCTGGAAGGTGACGCTTTCGTTGATCTGCGAGCGGTGATCAAAGTTCCAGGTCCCCTGCTCCCAAAGTAGAGCAAGCCGAAGGATATCTTCCACTAGTTTGACCTGGAGTTGTTGGGCCTGTTCGCTGGAGATTCGTTTCTCCAGAATCAAAGTCTTAGCAAGTTCGAAATCCTTAGCGGCCTTACCGACACGAAGCAAATCTGTTTCACTCAAAACCCCGCATTTAACCAGATACGCACCCAATCTAAAGTCTTGAAGGTTACAGGCGGCGAAGATAAGTTGACCTGATTGAAAGTAGACTGCGACTTTGATTTTGTCGTGTTGCAGTTGCAGTCGACCGGACAGTTTCTTGTTTGAGAGTTCTCGAATTAATTCCGCCGGTGGGTTCTCGCTGAGGTTACCGTTCATTGTTATCTGGGCTGTAGTGTCTCGCGTTGAATTGGGCGATGAATGATGAGCGCCAAAGGCCGCCCCGATATGATAACGCGTGAATAAAGGCGAGGGTAGGCTTTGATGTCCGATATGCTTTAGCTTGTCGGGGGACTTTCGCGATAACCCTGAAGAGACTCTGGCCAAATCCAAGCTCTCATTCACGACAAACTAAAGCATATCGGACAACCCTTTTGACAGTAGTCAGCCTGAATCCTACTATTGAACCGCAAAATAAGCCTATACGAACGCCTCCACAAAATGAGTCTGTTGGAAGAGAAACCTTATGGGTGAAGGAGTATCTAAGAGCAGCGATACGAGCGACACTTCCGAGAGTGCTGGCGCCCTCAGCACTAACCAGCACGTAGACAAGGAGAGTCCGCACGAGCGGGTAGAACAGTTAATTGATGAGTTGAGAAAACGAACTTCCGAACTCGAGCAGGCTAACCGTGAACTGCGTCGTGTCTCACATTACCGTTCTCTGTTTCTTGCACGCATGTCGCACGAATTACGCACGCCACTGACTTCTATTCTGGGCTTCAGCGAGATTTTGCTGGATCACGAACAGTTGACGGAAACGCAACGCCGGTTTTGTCAGAAAGTTCAAGATTCAGGCTTTCAACTTCAAGCGAGTCTGAATCAGCTTGTCGATCTGTCGCGCATCGAAGCGGGTGAGACTGAAGTTTTCCTGCAGGAATTTTCGCTGCGGGAGACTCTGCGCGAATCCTGTGCTGCGGTCACTCGCATGGCTCGAAAGCAACAGGTACATGTTGAATACGAGGTTGCACCGGAAATAACCACGATCGTTTCCGACGAGGGAAAGCTTCGTCAGGTGCTATTCAATTTCATTTCGTGGGCGGTCGGTCGTAGCCCGTCAGGGGACGAAGTTAAGATTGCCGTGACTTTACTTGAGCCGAATGTGTTATGCGTCAAAGTTTCGGATACTGGTCCACACATATCCGATCCAGCGCAGGTCTTCGATCCCGAAGATAAACCAAACGCGCGAGAACCGAACATCAACGAGCTGGGGATCATAATTGGTCGAAAGTTAGTCGAACTTATGGAAGGCAGCGTCGCTTTGCAGAACCGAGATACTGTTGGCTTAGAAGCAGAGATTCGATTACCGGCGCGACCATTGAAGGGATAGAGCGGAGGATGGAAGAGACGATTGTTCGGGAGTGCACAACGATCGAAGAGTTTGACCGGTGCATAGACCTGCAGAGGGAAGCGTTTGGACTTCCGGATTTGGAGATATCGCCGCGACGACACTTAATAGTTTCCCGTCAGGCCGGTGGATGGACACTCGGCGCATTCGTCTCCGGCAGAATGGTCGGATTTGTACACCACCTGGCCGCAGTGAGATCCGATAACGAGATCTTCGGCTATTCACATATGATGGCAGTCGCAAGGGACTACCAGAATAAAGGTGTCGGAGCGCGACTTAAGTGGGCGCAGCGTGAGCGTGCGATAGCCGAAGGACGCCGTTACATCAAATGGACCTGGGATCCGATGCAGGCGCGTAACGCTCACTTCAACCTCAATCGGCTGGGAGTAATTGTTGATACGTTTGCCGACAATTTTTATGGAACTGACTACAACGCGGATCCAACCCAGGCAATTGACCAGCGTCCAGGTTTGCAGAGCGATCGTCTTTTTGGAAACTGGTATCTGGTTTCTCCGCGTGTCGAGGCGCTATCGCACGGAGAGCAGTTGAGTCTGACGAAGCCTGTAACGACGATTGCCACCCCGGCCGAGTGGTCGGCGCTCATTCGCAACGACGTCGAAAAGGCTCGCGCGGAACAACTGCGAGTGCGGACTGAGTTCAAGAATGCATTTGCCAAAGGACTTGTTTGTGCTGGTTTCGAACGTGGACTGGAACAATCGAGTTACCTGTTATTCCCTCGTGAAGTTGTTATCTGATTAACCATGGTCTTCAGCAAGTTTGATCGATACGTTGACCGTCATTCGCGTGTCTTTACTGAACGCTTGCAGGCGCTTTGTCGCATGCCTTCAGTAGCCGCGCGCGGCACCGGTATGCGCGCAATCGCGGAAGCGGTCGAACAATCGATGCAGCGTGTGGGAATTGGAACGCGCACATTCAAGATGGGCAATGGTTATCCGATCATCTACGGTGAATGTGGCAGTGGACCTAAGAGCTTTGTTGTTTATGGTCATTACGACGTGCAGCCGGTTGGTCACCTCAATGAATGGTCGTTTGGTCCATTTGCCGCCACGATTCAGGATGGAAAGCTCTACGCTCGTGGCGCCGCCAATAGTAAGGCGGATCTCATGGCTCGTCTTGCTGCAGTCGAAGCGTATCAAAAGACTTTTGGGAAGTTGCCTGTGTCGTTGCGGTTCATCGTAGAGGGTGAAGACGGATTGGGGAGCCCGAGCTTGTATCGCTTTACGAATGAGCACGCGGATCTTTTGCAGGCAGACGGATGCTTGTGGGATGAAGGTTATCGTGACACCAAAGAAACACCTGTTGTCAGTTTGGGATTTAAGGGAATAACGTTTCTCGAGTTGAGAGCGTTTGGAGCCCGAACGGATCTACACTCGAAATGGGGAGCCATTGTTCCAAATCCTGCGTGGCGACTTGTGCAGGCATTAGCGACGATTACATCTCCGAAGGGCGTCATCACAATTGACGGTTTCTCGTCGCACATCGCCCCGATCAGCGAAGAGGATGCGGAAGTTCTGAAAACGATCGAACTGGATGAAGCCGGATTAAGGCGAGAGTTTCGAATTGGTGGTTGGGTAAGATCGATGAAGGGGCAGACGCTAGTCAAAGAACACATCTTCGGAGCAACGTGTACCATCTGCGGAATTCACACGGGACACACAGACGCTGGGGCTAAGACAGTTCTGCCCAGCACGGCAATGGCTCGATTAGACTTTAGACTTGTCCCTGACCTCACCGGCAAGATCGTGTCCGACTTGCTTAGAGAACACCTGGACGTTCGCGGGTTCAAAGATATTGAAATAATTGAACTGGGCAGTGCACCACTGGCGAAGTCCTCCGCTAAGTCGATTGTTGCGCGTGCAGTGATTAGTTCTACTAAAGAAGTCTACGCGACGACACCTCACATATATCCAATGGATCCTTCGAGTGGTCCCGTAGGTGCCGTATGCGGAGTGGCACAACCGGCGACGCCAGTTGCTTCATTCGGCACGAGCTACGCCGGCTCAAACCCGCACGGACCGGATGAAAATATTCGCATTGATGACTTTCTGCAGAGTATCAAGTTGATCGGACGAATCATTCATAAACTCTCCGAGAGTAAGTCAAAACAATCTGGAACACACTCACTGGGTGATGGCGAAAAAACTCCTACCGCGCCTCTTCCAAAACTGAAGAATTCAGAAAGGAAGGAATAACGTTTGGCCGCCGGCAAGTCACCCGCCAAAGAAATCGAGAAACTGAGGAACGAAATTCGACGTCACGAGGAGCTTTACTATGTTCAGGACTCACCTGAAATCTCCGACCGTGAATACGACGAGCTACTAGAAAAACTTCAAGCACTCGAACAAGCCCATCCGGAGCTAATAACAGCTGACAGTCCAACACAAAGAGTCGGAGGCCGGCCTGCCGAAGGGTTCGCGGAAGTAATTCATCGTCTGCCCATGCTCTCACTCGACAACAGTTACAACATCGATGAGTTGCGTGCGTTTGATGAGCGCTGTCGGAAACTGGCCGACGGCCGCCAGGTCGAATATGTTGCTGAATTGAAGATTGATGGTCTTTCTTTATCACTACTTTATCAGGATAACGTTCTAGCGCGCGGAGTGACCCGTGGGGACGGTCGCATTGGTGAAGAAGTTACCCAGAATGCCCGCACCATTCGCAGCATCCCGCTGCGACTAAACAGCAAAGCGAAACCAATCAATGGCGAGATCGAAGTCCGAGGCGAGGTTTTCATTCCGCTCGATGTCTTTCAAAACACAAACGCAGAACGTGAAGAACAGGGAGAGCCGAGGTTTGCGAATCCGCGCAACGCAGCAGCGGGCGCAATCAGACAACTGGATTCACGTCTTGTGGCCCGCCGCAAGCTTGATATGTTTGTTTACGACTTGCTGGTAGATGGTCGTAAGCCCTTCGCTACACATTGGGAGTCGCTTGATTGGTTGGATCGTGCGGGTTTTCGTGTGAATCCTCATCGCAAGCGTTGTCAGTCGATTGACGAAGTGATCGAGTTCGCCAACGAAAAGGAAAATCTACGCGACGAACTTGGATATGAAATTGATGGACTTGTGGTGAAGGTGAATTCCACCGCGATGCAGGATGATTTTGGCGCAACTCATAAGGCACCGCGATGGGCCATTGCTTATAAGTATCCAGCGCGTCAGGCAGCAACGCAGGTTCTGTCCATCGTCGTTCAAGTGGGACGGACTGGTGCTTTGACTCCCGTTGCGAATCTGGAGCCGGTCTTTCTTGCAGGTACGACAGTCTCAAGGGCGACGCTTCACAACGAAGATGAGATTCAACGGCTGGGCCTGAAGATTGGCGATTGGGTAATGATCGAGAAAAGTGGCGAGATCATTCCCAAGGTCCTGAGCGTCATCAAGTCGAAGCGCACCGGAAAAGAAAAACCCTTCAAACCACCGACGCATTGCCCCGTCTGTGGCGGAGAGATATCGCGTGTTGAAGGTGAAGTGGTTGCCCGTTGTGTAGCTGCCGATTGTGCAGCCCAGCTTGTAGGTCGGTTGCTGCACTTTGCTTCGCGACGCGCGATGCGTATCGAAGGTCTTGGTGATGTACTGGCTATTCAACTGGTCGATGCGAACCTGGTGAAGGATGTTGGTGATCTTTATTCGTTAACTTTGGAACAGGTCTCGGCCCTTCCGCGCATGGCCAAAAAGTCCGCAACGAACTTGTTGACTCAGATTGAATCCAGCAAGTCTCGAGATCTCGCAAGTCTCATTTATGCGCTGGGAATTCGGCACGTAGGGGAGAGAACCGCTGGAATCCTGGCCCGGTATTTTGGCTCTTTGGAAAAGTTATCGAATGCAAGCACGGATGAACTGGACGACATACCTGAGATAGGTCTCACTGTTGCGCAGAGCGTGCGCGATTGGTTCGACGATGATGGTAATCGAAAGCTTTGTGATAGGCTGCGTTCTGCTGGCGTAAAGACAGAAGTTGACAGATCCGGTGCCGACACTCTCGATGAACGTTTCGCCGGCAAACAGTTTGTATTGACGGGGAAGATGGAGAGTTACACGCGCGACGAAGCAAAAGCATTGATTGAGGCGCGTGGAGGCCGAGTCAATTCTTCCGTTAGTAAGAAGACAGACTATGTGGTTGCCGGAGAAGATGCGGGATCGAAGTTAGACAAGGCAACTGAGTTAGGCGTGACTGTGATTGGTGAAGAAGCGTTTAGGAAGATGATCACTTAATGTTCGATAAGTTTTTAGCTTGTCGATGTTTGTCATCTTGAACACTCGTGAGTAGAAGGCAATCGACAAGCTGAAGCTTATCGAACATCGGGAGAACAAATGAGCTCAGAAACCCCGGATCTAAATCTCGCTTACACCATCTTTTGTGATGATGTGCGACTCGAAGCAGGAAACAAGTTGTCATTTATGGGTGTCTTCCAGAACATCATGGTGCAACAACTACCAGTTTCATTGATTAAGTTTGCCGTGGTCAATCATTGGAAGGGGCAGGGCAATTACCTCTCGCAGGTTCAAATACTGACGCCAGATCGGCAACGCGCGATCGTTGCTTCGACGCCGACGAGTTTTGAAATTGCAGCCGGCGGATTTGCCGACAACATCAGCTTCTTCGTTAACGTCGAGTTCCCGTCAGCAGGACAGTATTTTGTCCAGACCCTGATTAACTCGAACCTTTTTGAGGAACAGGTGCTGACAATCTCCGACGCGGCCGGGGCCCAAATGCTCGGCGCGTCGGAAGCGATCCACTAGAACACGAGTTTCAGGTTAAGCGATTTGGATATTGAACAGTTTTATCTTTGAGTTGAGAGTCGTTGCCTTGATACCTAGCAGTCGGGCGGCTTTCGCCTGATTCCCGCCAGTCTCTGACAAAGCCATTTGAATTAAGTGGGTCTCAAACCTCTGGACTTCGTCGTAGAAATCAATTCCTCCCAGGATATCAAGCGGCCTTAGTTTGTTGGCTTCATCGGTGAAAGCCTTATCCCGAGCCAGGGTTTCGGCTTCAGATAAGAGCGCATCAGCCAGGTCAACTACTCTCTGGAGGCGATCCGGGTCCGGACGCTCAGCCAGTTTGAGATGGGATAGCGAGTTAGAGGGCCTTAGATTGTCAGATTCCTTCAATATTGCATGTTCCATTTAAACTTTCCCTTTCGGACTGACCTCTTATGAAGAAAACACCAGACTGATAGATTCCATGACAAGTTTTTTTGTTGCCAGCACTTCTGGAAGTTATGAGGAATCTGATTACAAAAACGGCGAATCCCGATCACTTGGACCGGGATTCGCCGAAGTTACCTGGTGCGGATGAGAGGACTTGAACCTCCACGATGTCTCCATCACAGGCTTCTGAGACCTGCGCGTCTGCCAGTTCCGCCACATCCGCTAATAATGGCGCGGCCATTATGCGAAGCGTGTGGTGGGGTGTCAAATGTCGATTTCTCAGACTCGGTCTTAATTGAGTCTGACGTTCGGACTTAGTTCTGAGGGTTACCTGGAAAAAATTCGGAGCCCTTCTTTACAGTCGGGCTCCTTCCAAAAACCGTAGGCTAGCTTTCCGGTTTCTTAACCTCAATATCGAATCGGGCGGCGAACGCGGTACGTACCGTAGATGCGATTACGGTGAGTTGGGTAAACGCGATTGCCGTAGTTCGTGTAAGTGCGATTACGGTAATTGCTGTAAGTTCCGTTGCGGTAATGCCGCCAATAGGCTCGATCTCCGTAGGCCCTACGATTACCGCGGTCGCTCCATTTACCGTCACGAGCATCGTGACAGTTCACGAACTTGTCGCACTTCTTTCCCCAAGAAGAATCTCGCCTCCCATACCCTCTTCCCTGAGCAGCTGCGTCCGACGGAACGACGACGATCAATAGAGTCATCGTCACCAACAGTAAGATTAGACCTTTCATACATTCCTCCTAGTAGATTTGCTGATTCAGTGAATCAACCGGCATGCCGTGCCGGTAGAAATTGAGAAATCTTCACTGTTGTCGGTCAGACTCTTGTTATACGATACAGAGAGGAGCAGACAGGTTAGCGAATGGCAGAATCCCGCACGGTCGGTGATGGTCTCGGTGAACGGTTAGCGAACATCAGGTCGCGTATCATTCAGGTTCTAGAGCGGAGTAATCGACCCACTGATGACGTTACGCTGGTTGCGATTAGCAAAACGCATCCGGCAAGCACTATTAAAGAAATAATCAAGCTTGGGGCTGCTGACCTGGGAGAAAACCGGATTCAGGAAGCTGAGACGAAGATTCTCGAAGTTGGCAAAGACACGGTCCGTTGGCATCTTGTCGGACATTTGCAGGCAAACAAGGCACGACGCGCGGTCAAGCTTTTCGACGTGATACATTCACTGGACTCAATTGAACTGGCTCAGCGTCTGGATCGTTTGTGTCAAGAGGAATGTGCTCAAGTCTCTGTTTTGATCCAGGTAGATCTTGGGAAGGAAGATACAAAGTCGGGTGTTAGTGAAAGTGACTTGGCCGCAGTCGCTGGCTACGTGAGCAAATGCGAACATCTGAGGTTCGCAGGTTTGATGACGTTGCCCCCATTCTTTGAGGACGTCGAGTTGGTGCGGCCTTTCTTTCAAAAGCTTGCGAGCCTTCGTGATCAACTCGCCGACCAGGGGATGTTTCCTGACTCGAGAGGGGAACTTTCGATGGGAATGACGCACGATTTTGAAGTGGCAATTGAAGAAGGAGCAACGATTGTAAGAATCGGAACCGCGATATTCGGTGAGCGAAGTCAAACAGAATAATGCTGATTATTAGTCGTACTTTCTTGTTTCTTAGTTGGGCCGTTATAGCAGTCATCGTCGCCATCATCGCGTTGATGGTGTTGCGCATGATTGCCGAGGCCGCTAACTTGAACCCCTTCGCCTGGACGTCTCGAACGATTCGACGATTGACCGATCCTTTTGTGTCACGTGCACGACGCGGGTTGATGGGGTTTGGAGTTGACCCGAAATTTAGTCCACTCGTTGTAATTCTTATCACAATCCTTTTGGGGTGGTTCTTCCTGTGGTTAACGGAGGAAGTGGCCAGCACACTAATCGGTCTACTCCTGAGTATCAAGGCTGCGAATCCGATTTCGGCGTTGGGCTTTATTATCTATGGGGCGTTGTCGATCTATATCGTCTTCATCTTCATGCGGATTGTCTTCTCGTGGGGCATGGTTAGTCATTCGAATCGGCTCATGCGCTTCCTGGTGAATGTGACTGAGCCGCTGTTGGGACCGCTGCGACGAATCATCCCGCCGCTTGGCGTCATGGACATCTCACCGATATTTGCATTTCTGATTATCTGGCTTTTCCAAATGGCTATCAGGGGCACATTGTTGCGCGGTGGCATGCCCCCTGCAGTTTGAAACAGGATTTGATCCAGTATTCGTTAAAGAACGATCGACTTGAGATTCGTGTTCACGTAGTACCACGTGCGTCGAAGAGTGAAGTGGTTGGTGAACACGACGGTTCGTTGCGAGTTCGAATCGCCGCTCCTCCAGTAGATGGAGCAGCGAACGAAGAGTTGATACGGGTACTTGCCAAAACGTTTGACGTACCGCGCAGAGCCGTAAGTATTGTGAGTGGAGAGGCCGGCAGAATTAAACACGTGCGGATAGAGAGCGGGGCGCGAGATCTAAAAGAATTGCTGCGTTCGTTAATCGCAGATCGTGGATGAAGGCTAAACAGCACGACGGGCTTCAAATTCAGCTCGGTGACGAATTCTATGGAAGATAACAGAGTCTCTCATTACAGAATTCTTGAAAAGCTTGGTGCGGGTGGTATGGGTGAAGTTTACCTTGCTGAAGACTTGAAGCTCGGTCGCAAAGTCGCGATCAAGATCCTCAGTGAGGCGTACACGACAAATCGTGATCGTCTGAATCGCTTTGAACAGGAAGCCTCCGCAGCTTCTGCGCTCAACCATCCAAACATTCTGACCATTCACGAGGTGGGTAATGAAAACGGCCGGCACTTTATCGCGACCGAGTACATCGACGGCTTAACTCTGCGCAGAAAGATGTCGGAGTCGCCACTTGAGATACGCGAAATCCTGGACATTGCAGTTCAGGTCGGGAGTGCACTTGAAGAAGCACACGCGGCTGGCATCATTCACCGCGATATCAAACCCGATAACATAATGATCCGTCGCAACGGATATGTGAAAGTGCTCGACTTCGGTCTGGCGAAACTCACTGAGAGTTCAACTGATCGAACGCCTTCTGATGGTGAAGCCTCTACGAGGGTCCTGGTTCAAACTGATGCCGGCGTTGTTATGGGGACTTCGCATTACATGTCGCCTGAGCAGGCGCGTGGCAAACCTGTCGATGTGAGAAGTGATATCTGGAGTCTCGGCGTTGTGATTTACGAAATGGTTGCAGGGAAGCCGCCGTTTGAAGGTGAAACTTCGACTGACGTCATTGTTGCGATCACTCAGAAGGAGCCGTTACCGCTTCTTCGATTTGCGCCAAACTTACCCGCTGAGCTCGACTGGATTGTCACCAAGGCTCTGCGTAAGGATCGTGAGGAGCGCTACCAGACCATCAAAGAATTACTCACGGATCTCCGTCGGCTCAAACAACGCATCGAGTTCGAAGCGGAGTTGGAGCGTTCGGTCGCTCCGGAAACCTTCACGCGGACCGCTGTCAGTGGAATTGCAGCAGCTCCGACTGTTTCTGAACGCGTATTGCCTACGTCAGAGAAGACGGTCTCTCATGTCTCCAGTGTTGAATACATTGCTACCGGCATTAAGCACCATAAGATTGCTGCAGCGATTGTGGCCCTGATAGTGATTAGTGCAGTTAGTCTTGGCGCCTACTTTTACTCCCACCGCAAACCGGCTCTCACAGATAAAGACACAATACTGTTAACCGATTTCACCAACACCACTGGTGAGGCAGTCTTCGACGGTACGCTTAAACAGGCGTTGTCAGTGCAGCTTGGTCAGACGCCGTTCCTGAACATTTTTCCAGACGAGCGAGTTAGAGAAACTTTGCGCTTCATGGGTAGATCACCTGAGGACCGCGTCACCAGAGACATTGGTCGCGAAATCTGTGAGCGGCAGGGAATCAAGGCGTTGTTAACAGGGTCAATTGCCGGCCTGGGTAGTCATTACGTCATTACACTTGAAGCGCTGAATGCGCATACCGGTGACCCCATTGCGCGTGAACAGATTGAAGCCGAAAGTAAGGAGAAGGTCCTGTCGTCGCTTGGGATCGCGTCTTCAAATCTGCGACAGAAGTTGGGCGAGTCACTGAGTTCGATCAAGAAGTATGACGTAGCGATCGAACAGGCGACCACTTCCTCGCTTGAGGCGCTCAAGGCTTTCACACAAGGCAATGACGCACGGGCACTAGGCAAACCGCGTGAAGCGTTGGCTTCTTATAAACGGGCAGTCGAACTCGATCCAAATTTTGCGATAGCTTACGCGCGCATCGCCGTGTTTTATGGCAACCAGGATCAGATTGAGTCAGCCAAGGAATACGTAGAGAAGGCTTATGCTTTGCGTAATCGCGTGAGCGAACGAGAGAACTTTTATATCTCCGAAAAGTACCACACCTACATTACGGGTGATGCTGAGAAGGCGTTTGAAATTCAGAAAACCTGGGCCAGTCAATACCCTAATGACTACATTCCGCACAATAACCTGGCTTTGAGTTATCAATTCTTTGGCCGCTATGAAGAAGCCCAAAAAGAAGCGCAACGATCGATTGATCTGAGTCCAAATAACGTCAATGCGAGGGACAACTTGATCGGTAGTTTTCTGGGACAGGGTCGGTTCGATGAAGCCGAGCAAGCAGCTGCAGAATTAGCCAAAATTAACCCAGATAATCCCTTACTCGTTTTCAATCGTTTTGTTTCGGCTTTTTTGCGAGGCGATCAGGCCGGGATGGATGCTCAAGCAAATCTCGTAAAAGGCAAACCAGAAGAAGCTGACATGCTGACGGCGCAATCCGCAATCGCAAGTTACTACGGCAAGCTGAATGACTCGGAACGTCTGGTTGGTAAGGCGCGCGATTTATACAAACAACAACAGCGCAATGAGAATGCAGCGCAGGCGACTCTAGCATTGGCAGTAAGGCAAGCTGCCTTTGGTCGTTGTCAACAATCAAAGCAAAACATAAGTGTTGGACTGGCCCTGTACCGCGGCAGAATTGGTTTGTCGCAGGCTGGTATTGCCGCCGCCTTCTGCAACGACACTGAGCAGGCACAGTCAGTAATGAACGAGCTGCTTAAGAACTATCCCAACGATACTCCGGTCGTGTTCGTTGTCTCGCCGCTAATCAAAGCTCAAATTGAATTGAATCGTCAAAATGGTGCCGCAGCCCTGGACATCCTTGAGGCCACGCGAAAGTGCGATTTTGGATTGATGGCCGGCGTGGGGCCATCATTTTTACGCGGTCTCGCTTACTTACAACAAAAGAAGGGAAAGGAAGCGATCGCAGAGTTTGAGAGCATCATAAGTCATAAAGGCGTTGACTTCTTTGCCCTGGAACATCCTCTGTCTCATCTCGGGTTAGCGCGCGCGGCAATGCTCACTGGCGATACTGCAAGGGCACGCACGGAGTACCAAGACTTCCTGGCTATTTGGAAAGACGCGGATCAGAATCTGGCCGTGCTCGAGCAAGCTAAGAAAGAATACGAATCATTGAAGTGAAACTGTTTCCAACCAACGGAATTTGGTGGATACTTCAGATCCTTTCTAAAAACATACTTTAAGAAGTACCACGCGCCACGCGCGCAGAGTTAAATCCGGACAACTTTGATTGAAAGGATTTGAACCATTCGCACACTCCCGTGTCGGGATTGGAACTTTGGTGCACGGCTGTTTCGAATCCTGAAATCCGTCGGATAAACGATTGCTTCCAAGCCATCCTCACCATACCTCGCTCACGATTTCTTGTGATATATTCCGACGCACAAACAAAAACCCACAGTCATATTCCAGAAGGAACTAACTCAAATGTCCGGACATTCGAAGTGGCATAGTATTAAGCACAAGAAAGGCGCGCTCGATGCCAAGCGCGGTAAGCTGTTTACCAAGTTCATCAAGGAAATTACCGTTGCCGCCGGGTACGGCGGGGGCGACCCGGATGGGAATGCGCGCCTCCGCAAAGCCATCCTTGATGCTAAGGCCGGCAACATGCCGAACGACACAATCGATAGAGCTATTCGTCGCGGTACTGGCGAAGAAGAGGGTGTGAATTACGACGAGATTACGTATGAAGGTTACGGTCCGGGTGGCGTAGCGCTTCTGATTGAGTCGATGACTGATAATCGTAATCGAACCGTTGCTGAAATCCGCCACATCTTCTCGAAGAACGGTGGGAACCTCGGAGAGAGTGGTTCGGTGGGTTGGATTTTTGAAAAGAAGGGTTACATTGTTGTCGACAAGGCGACGAAGTCCGAAGAAGAGTTGTTTGAAATTGCGATCGAGGCGGGAGCTGACGACTTACGAGACGATGAAGATAATTTTGAAATTATTACCGCACCGGACGCGTTCGAAGCCGTTTTGAATGCTGTGAAGACTGCTGGTATCGAACCACAGGTTGCTGAAGTCGAAATGATGCCTCAGAACTACATAAAACTCGAAGGTGCAGACGCGAGGCAAATGCTAAAGCTGATGGAAGCTCTCGAGGATCACGACGACGTGCAGAAGGTTTCGGCTAATTTCGATATCAGTGAAGCAGACATGGCGGCAGCGTAGATGTCCGATAAGCTTCAGTTTGTCGGTCTCACAAGATCGGTTCTTTTACTCCATACGAATTTAGCTCTTAACCGAGAAGCTGAAGCTTATCGGACATCTAGCTCGATGCTTGTTGCTCAGCGTGTTCGTCGCGCGGCTCAGGTGCATCGACGCGCTCGCCCATTACAACTCGCACCTTGTATTGTCTCGCTTCGTCTGACAAGGCTATCGAATCCGATGTTTGCACCACTCCATCCAACTCAATCGTTGAAACTCCTCGACTAATGCCCAACGGATTCTCGATCTTAATCTGATACACCGCCTGCTTACGTCGATAAGTAATCTCAAACTCACGCCACCAACGCGGGATACATGGATCAATCTTCAACTTGTCGCCTTCTAACCTGAAACCGAGTATTGACTCCAGTCCAGCTCGATACATCCAACCGGCCGATCCTGTATACCACGTCCAACCACCCCTGCCTGTGTGTGGCGGCACTGCA
>DATEXA010000500.1:0-6551 GCA_035257465.1 Pyrinomonadaceae bacterium
TGCATGCTGATAAACGTTTGCCCATCGCTTTCGCCAACTTCGTAAATTGCGCAGATGTTTGGATGTTCGAGTGCGGCTGCAGCCTGAGCCTCGCGAATTAGCCTCATCCTTGCGCGATCGTCTGAGGTTGATTGAGCTCGCAAGACCTTTAGCGCGATCTTGCGGCGCAGACCCTTGTCTTCAGCAAGAAACACTTCACCCATACCGCCCTCGCCAAGCTTCGAGAGAATTTCATATCGATTCAAGTGAGTACCGGAGGGAAGTGTCATTTAGGGAGAAAGACCTCACGCTCGGCCAAGTCTTTTGATCTGAAGTGGTCAAACTTTATCACTAGTTGACATGCGATGAACATTGGTTTGCAGTGTGGGCGTTCGCAGGTATTGACTTGGATCCTCGTCTGAGAGCAATTCCTTCGTAACTAATCTGAACTGTGCGGGCGTTACCTATCATTACCGTATCGACACAGAGGCAGCTCTCGAGTTTATCGGCTCGTTCGAGTGAGTGTGTGATTAGCGCGGTTCCTTACACCAGAGTGGCTCAGGTCGCATTAATGCCTCGCCACCGATTAGCCATCACAACCTACTTCGGGAAGTTCATTTGGCTGAGCAGAGCCTGAAATCTTGGATGGCCATGCAGCGAATCCAGGCGGGGATCCATTTTGATATAACCCAGTGTGGTGGAATGATCGCGATACGCCTGCTCCAGTGATTGCAGCGCCGATTCGGTTTCACCCAGTCCGATGTGTACTACCGCAAACTGATAGCCGGAAACCGCCGTCTCTTTGGCACGCTTCTGCATCTCCGCCAGTATGTCGCGCGCTTCTTTGCTTCGTCCCATCCGGCCGTAAACGTAGCCCAGTGAAGCGAGTGAATTCGGTCCTCCCCCTTTCGCCACTCTCTCCAACTCCGGCAAAGCGTGCTCGTAGTCGCCTTTCCCAGAGTAGGCCAATCCCAACCCCCAGTGTGCAGTGTCGAAATCCGGATGATCGTGAAGAATCTTCTGCAGTGCCTCGATTGCCTGATCATACTGTCTGGCGAAGTAGTAGACGACTCCCAGGTTGGCTTTGATGCCAAGTTCATTTGGATCGAGCAACCGAGCTCGCTCAAGTTCAGCAAGAGCTTCGGGAATGCGTCCGAGACTCGAAAGAAAACGGCTATAGCGCTCACGCACTTTTGCGTCGTTCGGGTTAAGCGCGAGTGCGCGCTGAAACTCCGGCTCAGCCGCTTTCCAGTCCCAATCGTAGTAGGTCAAGATGTAGGCGCGAGTTCCGTGCGCTTCCGGAAGTGAGGCATCAATTTCCAGCGCTTTCGCCACGTTCTCCTTTGCTTTCGGAAACACCTCATCTGGCCGCGCGTTCGTATAAAAAGGCAAGACGCTGTAGTAATCGGCAAGACCAACGTAGGCTGGTGCGTAGCGTGGATCCTTCTCGAGCGCCTGTTGAAAATACTTACGCGCCGTCTCCAGATCTTCACGCTCACCTTTGTTCCAGTAGAACCGACCACGCAGGTAGTCGTCTTCGGCTTCGGGGTTAACTTTCGCGGCGCTCGATAGTCTTGCGGTGTCGGCCGCGCTTAATTGGACTTGCACCTGCCGCGCAATATCCCGCGCGACGTCACTCTGCAGTACCAAAATGTCTGTCATGTCGCGCACATAACTCTGGCCCCAGAGATGTTGATCCGATCCGGCGCGAATCAAGTTCACATCAATCTTAACTCGCTGCCCCGACCTGACGACTGATCCCTCGACAACACCATCAACATTCAACTCGCGCGCTATCTCGGGTAAAGACTTTGGCGCGGCCTTGTATTGCATGGCCGAGGTTCGCGAAATAACTCGCAGTGCACCGAGCTTCGCCAGCTCGGTGGTGAGAGCCTCAGTCATACCGTCGGCGAAATACTCCTGCGCGGAATCACCGGAGAGGTTTTGAAGTGGCAACACAGCCAGGGATTGGATTGGAGACGTGACTGCGGACGAGGAGCGGTAAGATCGCACAACATAAACCAACGTCGCAGTAATCAAAGCTGCCAACGCG
Source organism: Pyrinomonadaceae bacterium (assembly GCA_035257465.1). GTDB lineage: Bacteria > Acidobacteriota > Blastocatellia > Pyrinomonadales > Pyrinomonadaceae > PSRF01. The sequence continues at coordinate 2,033 of DATEXA010000500.1, forward strand.
GATCCGACAAACGCTAGTCGCCATGAACGTGATGATTGTTGTGGCTTTGACTTTGGCTGAACCAATGTTTGTTCAACCAATGCAGATCGATCGCGTGATGCAGGTGGCAGTTGTGTCGACTCGTATTGACGACGAATGTTCTCGAGATCAATTGCAAGGTCGCGCGCAGATTGGTATCGCTGTTGCCGGTTCTTTTCCAAACATTTTCGAACAATGCGCTGTAATTCATCGGGCACATCCGGTGAAAAACGGATCAAAGGCGGTGGTTCGCGCGTGAGTATCGCCGAGGCAGTGGCAGCAGCGCTCGCGTCTTTAAACGGGTGTCTTCCACTCACCATTTCATAAACCATCGCGCCAAAACTGAATATGTCGGTGCGGGGATCGAGCTCTTCGCCACTGACCTGCTCAGGCGACATATAAGGCAAGGTTCCGAGAATTGTTCCAGGATCCGTCAGAGCACTTTGGGTCTCGGCTTCGCTGCCGAGCGAACGTGGTAGTGACTTCGCAAGGCCAAAATCCATGACCTTCGCTTGTCCGCGCGAACTAATCATGATGTTCGCGGGCTTGATGTCGTGATGAATAATGCCTTGCGCATGTGCTTCTGCCAGCGCGTCTGCAACCTGACTGGCGATGGAACAAACCTCCGAGAGTGTCAGAGGCTTTTTCTTCATCTGTGCATCCAGCGTCTCGCCGCCGACATACTGCATCACAATGAAGCTTCGCCCGTCCGCTTCGCCGACTTCATAGATTGAACAGATGTTTGAGTGATCGAGGATTGCAGCTGCTCGTGCCTCGCGAACAAGTCGTCGCCTTGCCTGCTCGTCGGCGACAAGTTTCTCCGGAAGGACCTTGATTGCAACCTTGCGATCAAGTGTTGTGTCCTGGGCCAAATACACTTCACCCATTCCGCCGGCTCCAAGTTGAGTAAGGATCTTATAGTGCGAGAGCTGTTGGTTGAGGAGACTCATTCTTCCAGGGGAACGGGCGGGACAATATTCCTGGTCCTGAGGAATGTCAAACTCTTTTGGGGTATGTATCGGTCTTGCTAATTCTTCACAACGTTCACCCTATCGAGTGCAGCCCTCAGACCACCTGCGAGCTTTAGTGCATTATCATTCGCCCAGAAATGCATAAAGAAAAGACGCGGGCTTTCAGTCAACATGTGGCTGTGAAGCGCCGTCACCTCAATCCCGTTGTCGCGTAGAGCTTTGATTACGGGATTCACTTCGCTGGCGATGAGAACAAAGTCGCCGGTGATTGCGGCCTTCCCTCCCCCGGTGGGTTGAAAGTTTATCGCCTGTGCTACTCCCATTGACGGAGGAATTACAAGTTTGTTTTCAGACATCATTGCACCGTCAGTGATCTCATCAGCACGAGCGATACTGTATTGATAGACACCGCCGTTGATTTTCCCGCCCTGACCCATGATTTGATCTATCTGCTTTGTGTCGATGCCGATCTCAGCAGGCGAGGAGGCCTGAACTCCCGGCCCCTGACTGCTTGCAGCTGGCGCGGTGAAAGGTGTCTTGGTCAAGGCAAGCGCATCATGAAGGGTTTTCGCAATCTTCACGGCATCGCCCATTGCATGAATGTGCATGTACATGACCCGCGGAGTTTCGTTAAGAACATGGTTATGCAATGCGGTCGTTTCGACACCTCCAGCCTGCAGCTTGTTTAAGACAGGAGTGACTTCGCTTTCGATCAGAACGAGGTCTCCCATCACCAGAGTCATATCGCCGGTTTTCTTGAATGCCAACCAGGAGCCGAGCGCTAGCGTCGGTTTGACTTCAATTCCTGCCACGTTGATCTTCAGATCACTGCGCGGAAAACTAACTTTATACACGTCGCCAGGTTGCATCGAACCAGCTTTTCCTAGTGAAGCCTCGACTGATTTCCAGTCTTCCGCAGTTGCCTGCGATTGAATGTTCACTAGCGGTTTGACGTTTTGCGCATAAGCAATTGCACCTGACGAGGTGACGAAGAGAGCTACCAACAGTTGCACGGCCTTGAGCGGCCAGATTGTAGTTTTCATTTCAGTCCTTCCTTATGAATGCCGTCAAATTAAAGGTCTTGGCGATCTTTCCTCATCGCGGTTTAAAAGGCTGGCGTAGAGCGCGTCATAAAGGAATGACGCGCGCTTAGCTGTTTCGTAATCATCTTTTGTAATCAAAGGAAAGCCTTGACTTATCAATTGCAGGCCGCGAGCAGCCGGATGATCATCCAATTGATCTTTGAAATCGGCGGCTTGAACTATGCCAGCCATTTCCATGAGGACTGCATTATCGGTAAACCGTTCGTCCACCAAAGCCGCGAAAGAGCAAAGGCCTTTCTCGTTCTTGTGCGGATACGTGGCGTCGGGTGCGTCGAATCCAATCGCATTTTGATCGGCCTGAAACGCTGAAACATCATCAGGAGCGACAAAGATGAACTCAGCGTGCGGATCAATAAATCTTTGAACCAGCCAACACGTAGCGGTCCGATTGACTCTGATGTTTGCACGAGTGACCCACTTCATGATTACCTCGATTGATTAACTTGCGTAACTTTCTTCAACCGTTACAGCGAAGACAAACGTACCAATCAGTCCGATGATTCCGGCAACAACAAACGGTACCTCCGGACTTATCTTCCAAAGTAGCCCACCAATCGCCGCAGCAGGAGTAATTGAAAGACTACGGACCAGGTAATACAAACCGACTGAACGCGCGCGGACGTTCTCGTGGGCGAAGTCTACTATCATTGCCTTGCGAGCCGGCTCACCAATCTCCCTAAGGCCTCCAACGATGAATGCGACGATTAACAATACAAAGCTCGAAGAGGCAATCACCGCCAGCGGAAACAGTGCAAAGCATAAGAATGTAGCGATTACAAATGGTTTGCGGCCCACTCGATCGGCAATCTTTCCGGCCGGAATGTAGACGAGAATGGAAGTGACCATTTGTATTGCTATGAGTGTTCCATAGCGCGCCACGCTGAACCGCTGCACATTCGTTACGTACAGGATTGTGATTACTCCAGTCATGCCCTCACAGGTTCTGATGATCACGTCGGAAACGAGCAGCCGTTTTAAAGCAACGTGAAAAGTTCGCCACAGATCGACGATTCCGGTTGTTCGCGTAACGTTTACTGCGATATTCACCTTCGACAAAAGCAACAGTGCCAGCACTGCAAGTACTAAGGTAACTAAAAGCGCAACGTGAATTCCCTTCACTACTCCAAACGAGACCATCAAAGCGCCGCCCGCGATCGGGGCAATCACAATAGGCACGCGCTTCAGTATTGATTGCAGCGTGAAACCCATCGCCCGGCGTTCGCGTGGCAACGCGTCACCGATCAGGGCGAAGACCGCCGGCGAGGCCATGCTTTGCCACGCCATCACGAATGCAAGACCGACGAAGATGAAAGGCCATGAAGGACTGAAGAAATAAACGACATACCCGAATGAGGCGAGTGCAACAAAGATGAGAAATGCCCGACGACGTCCTAAATGATCAGCAAGCCAGCCACCGGGATACTGATAGATCGCATCGAAAAAATCTTCGGCTGTGCCGAATAGACCAACTATGAAAGTCGTTGCGCCGAGTGCTTGCAAATACTTCGGCAAGAACTTCTTCCACAGTTCTTCTCCGAGACCGAGAATGAAGACTGCAGCCGATGCCAGAGAGATATTCCGCTCAAGGCTCAAGTAGTCGGCTATCTTATTTCGCCAACCGGGAGGCTGATCGATTGTGACAGACTGATTTGCCATCAGGATTTCAGATCGCAGGATCTCAGATCTCAAAACAAAGACCAAATCGGCAATCGGCAAGTGGCAATCGTTGCGTACCAACCCGCCAGGTCGTGCTACTTTCGCACGATCGTCATCGAAACGTGAGGTAGAATGCTGCCTCGAAGTTGATTAAAAGCGCACGCGTTCTCGCCTGGATGTTTGCCTTCAGATGCATCCGTCGCTTTGAGAGATCGAGTTAGCAGGCGAGGACGCCTGCGCTCCCAGCACTGAGTTTCACACCAATGAATGTGTCAGAGAAACAAATTATCAATCTCGCTCACGAGTGGATTGATGCCGTGGGCCAAAAGGATCGCCTGGCCCTGGAGCGTATACTCGCGCCTGACTTTGTCATTGCAGGATGGCTCCCAGGTGGCAAGTTGGCAGATCGGGAGTTTTACATCGAAGATTGCCTCAAGCCGGTCGCTGTTGAACAAGCGACTGCTAACTACGATGACTGGAGTTTTCGTTTTTACGAGAACATCGCTGTTGTGAACAGCATATTCAGGTGTCACGCTTTGGTGGCTGGCAATGAGTGGGGCGGTGTCTTCTTGTTTACGGATGTGTGGATACAAAGGGATGAACGATGGCAGGTTGTCAGTCGTCACTCCACTCCTATCTCGTAATCCCCGGTTACTCAACGAAGGTAATGACTCTGGACTTCACTCCGGAGGAGCGACATGTTTATAGCGCCACGTTTCCGCCGTGCACTGCTTCGTTCGGAGGAGCGGACACTCCGTCGTACCCAGATGC
>DATEXA010000501.1:0-3058 GCA_035257465.1 Pyrinomonadaceae bacterium
TTCCGGCGAGTATTGGCCTGCTCTCCCTAGACAAGTCGCTGCTCATTGCTCGAGAGTGTGGCCCTATCCCAGAACCACGCGTAGGATTCGACTCTCTTCCTTCGCTTAGGGATGCTGACGATTGATGTCTGGTGCAAAAAGCTTGACTGGACAGTCCAGAGCGGCGGGATGGGCGTTGGTGAACATTCGTCCTGAATATTTGTGCTTTGATGGCGCTGTGGCGAGCACAAAGGGAATATCCAATTAACCGTTACAAGTCGTTTTTTGGAATGCGTGAATCGGCGATACAATGGAGCTTTTTGGAATAAGCCCCGAGAGAGGTGGCACAATTTTGCGCTCGTGCCCTGAACGACCTCGCGGTTAACAAAGCGTAGAGCTATCGGGGCATCGCTTATATGAATATCACCGTTTTCGGAATGGGCTATGTCGGCTGCGTTACAGCTGCATGCTTGGCCGAGATGGGCCATTCAGTCACCGGCATAGATTTACAAGAAGTCAAAGTCTCTCTCATTAACTCGGGAAGAAGTCCCGTTATCGAACCGGGCTTGGAAGACTTGATGTTGCGCGGGGTTAGGGCAGGACGCTTGCACGCGACCCAGTGTATACAACGACTGGGAGACCTCTCGTTGGTCTGCGTTGGTACACCTAGCAATGAAAATGGGAGCTTAGACCTTGGGCAAGTCGAGAGAGTTGTGGCCCAAATCGGCGAGTTATTGCGAACTTCCCACAAATTCCACGTTGTGGTCATCCGCAGCACCGTGTTGCCCGGAACGGTGGACAATGTGCTGCGGCCTTTGCTGGAACAAAAATCTGGTAAAGAGGATGGAAAGGACTTCGGTATCTGTATGAATCCCGAGTTCATGCGCGAAAGCACGGCAATCTATGATTTTTATCATGCTCCGTTTACGATCATCGGGACGTGCAGCGATCGTGCTGCCGAACGAGTTGCCGCTATCTATTCTAGCCTAGCAGCCCCTGTGGAACGGACCCCTATTTTGGTAGCTGAGTTGATTAAGTACGTCTCCAACGCTTTTCACGCACTTAAAGTATGTTTCGCCAATGAGATCGGGAATCTCAGTACGCATATGGGCATTGATAGCCACAAGGTGATGGAGATTTTTTGCAAAGATACCAAGCTGAACATCTCTCCGTATTATCTCAGACCCGGATTTGCTTTCGGTGGCTCATGTTTACCAAAGGATCTTCGTGCTATTCTCTACAAAGCGAAACAATTGGATTTGGAACTACCGATGCTCGGTGCTGTGCTCGAAACGAATCGTAAGCAGGTCGACGTGGCCTTGAATCTAATCCGCAAAACAGGAAAGAGTCGCGTGGGTGTCTTGGGGCTCAGTTTCAAAAGCGGAACCGACGATCTTCGTGAAAGTCCGATCGTCGTATTGATTGAGACCTTGATAGGTAAAGGACACAAATTGGCTATCTACGACGAAGAAGTTGCTTTCGCGAGGCTGGTCGGGGCGAACAAATCCTACATTGAACAGGCAATACCTCACATCTCATCTTTGATGCTTCCTTCTCCAAAAGAAGTCATCGAAGCCAGTGACGTAATCGTAGTCAGCAAAAATAATCCCAAAATTCACGAGGCTATCGCTAATCATGGTGATTCAAAGTTGATTATTGACCTAATCCGATTGCCCCTCGAAGCTGTTAAGGCTTCTTGGAATTACAAAGGTATCTGCTGGTGACAGTTATAACGTAGTCTAATCATGATTCGATCTGCCAGTAAAATTGTGATGCTAGTTGAGAACCATTTTCCCCAGGATACTCGCGTCACCAATGAGGCAGGTTTACTCACTGAGGCGGGTTACGAAGTGGCAGTCATCGCGCTTCGGAGACATGGCCAGGCAAGACACGAGACCCTGAACAGTATTGAAGTTTACCGCGTGCCGACACTGGAGCTGTTTAAAAAAACTCCGTTGGCAAACGTTAATCGAATGAATTTGCTCTTGGTTAAGCTGAAGTCATTCCTTGGGTATGTTGTGGAATATTGCTACTTCACCACAGCTTGTCTTATTGTTAGCACGTACATTTTTGTCAGGCGGGGCTTTGACGTGATTCACGCCCACAATCCTCCTGATACTCTCTTTTTAGTGGCTCTGCCGTTCAAACTACTCGGAAAGAAATTTGTGTTCGATCAGCATGACCTGTCTCCCGAACTTTACCGATCGCGTTACGGAGCTGCGGAGGGTTTGGCCACTCGGCTCCTGAGGACGCTGGAATGGTGCAGCCTGAAAGTCGCTGACGTCACGATCGCCACGAACGAATCATATAAAAAGATTCAAATCCAGCGAGCGAAAAAGGATCCCCGCGATATCTTCGTTGTAAGAAATGGGCCGAACCAGATGCGAATGGCTCCCGTTGCACCCAGCGCCCGTTTGCGAGGAATGAACAAGTGCATCCTGTGTTACATTGGGAGTTTGAATCCCCAGGATGGTGTTGATCACCTGCTGCGGTCATTACGCCACCTCTTCTATGACTTGAAGCGCTCAGACTTCCATTGCGTCATCATGGGCACAGGAGACTCTTTGCAAGACTTACGTAATCTGGCCGCGAAGCTGCGACTTAACGGTTGCGTTGAACTGCTAGGCTTCGTCTCTGATGAAGAATTGCAGTCCAATCTTGCGGCTGCAGATATTTGCGTGGATCCTGATCCTTCCAGCCCGTTAAACGATGTTTCTACTTGGATCAAAGTCATGGAATACATGGCATACGCGAAGCCGATCGTCGCCTTCGATCTAAAGGAGACACGCTTTTCTGCGGGAAACGCTGCCATTTATGTCCCACCGAACAAAGAAGCCGAGTTTGCGGAGACCATTGCCCAGTTGATGGGGCAACCCGAGCTTCGCAAAAAGATGGGAGCGTACGGTCGTCGCCGCGTGGAGGAAGAGTGGCAGTGGAACAAAGTTGGCGGAAACCTTTTAGCGGCCTACAAGGCGCTTTTGGCCAAAGGATGAACGACTCCTGCGAAGTTCATCGCGGGGGAATTGGCTTGATTGCAGTTGTTGGTCCAAGTCAGAGCTTTGGTGCAATCCGGCAAACT
>DATEXA010000502.1:0-6347 GCA_035257465.1 Pyrinomonadaceae bacterium
CAGCGTCAACTGCAGCCGCACCATAAGCTTTCAACACCGCGTTCGATTTCGGAGCCTGGGCTAGATAGATTGTTGCCTGAGCCAAAGGAAACAGAGCTTCAGGAAGACCAATGAGCTGCACAATGTCAGCGGCCGCAGCTGCCTGGACCATTGCCTGTGGATCTGCCAGGCCGATGTCTTCAGAAGCCAGAATGCATAGTCGCCTCGCAATGAAGACTGGATCCGCTCCCCCTTCAATCATCCTGGCCAGCCAGTAAAGCGCAGCATCAACATTTGAATTTCGTAACGACTTAATCAGCGCGGAAGCGAGATTGTAGTGCTCCTCTCCGCCTTTGTCGTAAGCGTAGTGCGCTCGCCCCAGTGCTTCAATAATTGTTTGCTCGGTAACGTTTCGGAATCCTCCATCACCGGGCTCGGTCGATTCAACTGCCGCATCAAGCGCGGTGAGGGCTACGCGGGCATCCCCCTCTGCCGAGTGGGCGATCCTTTCGAGAAGCTGATCTGTGACCGACGGATGATAGCTCGCAAGACCCCGTTCTTCGTCAATCAGGGCGTTATTAAGGATGGTCTTGATTTCAGATTCTGAGAGTTGATTGAGAACCACGACCCGACAACGTGAGAGCAAAGCTCCATTGACCTCAAATGACGGATTTTCAGTGGTTGCGCCGATCAGCGTGACAGTACCGTGTTCCACGGCATGCAGTAACGCATCCTGCTGTGCTTTATTGAAGCGATGGATCTCATCAATAAAGAGCACAGTGCGTTTGCCATATCGTTCCTCTTTACGTGCCTCCTGAATCGCCTCACGCAGATCCTTTACTCCGGAAAACACTGCCGACAAAGGAATGAATCGGAGTCCGCTGTTCTCAGCCAGCAGTCGAGCTAGCGTTGTCTTACCCGTGCCGGGTGCACCCCACAGAATCAGAGAGGGAAGTGAGCCACCGGTCTCCAGCAGTCGTCGCAAAAGTCGACCCTCGCCGACGAGATGACTTTGGCCCACAAATTCGGTCAAGGATCGTGGGCGCATGCGGTCAGCTAAAGGCGCGCCTGCCGACGCAGATTCGGCCGGAGTCTCGTGACTAAACAGACTTCTTGATTCCCATCCGTTCATAACGCTCAAAAGTATGTATAATTATCTCCGAATTTAGTGAAACCGGCGACTCAACCCCTTCTCCAGAGTCGTTCCAATAGTACCCATTTTATCGGCCAAATAATGCGAAATCTTCAACGGAACGGTATCGTAATGATTCTCGTATAGCTGGCTGCGGGGATGGATAAGAAAAGTTTTGTGGGCATGAGAGAAGCGGAGAATAAGCGATGAAAGAAGCAAAAGATGTTTTGAGAATTGTGGGGATGATTCTTCTTGGGTTATTCGTTTTTATGGTGGCAGCGCCGCTGGTAATGAAGCTTGCTGGGATAACCTATGGCATCATCACAGGTCTTATCTTCCTGGCGATTTTACTTATCAAGGTCGCAGTTGTATTGGCGATCGGTTATTTGATTCTCGTAGGAATTCGTGCCCTGCTACGATAACAACCACGACGCGGGCAGCTTACCTGAATTTTAGTAGGTTGCCCGCAGCGTCTCCTCTCAATTCGTTACCCAAATCTGAATTCTCTACTAACTAGGATCTTTTGTTCGGAAATCACTTCCGTACTTCCTCGCGTCACACATTAAATCGAAAATGAACTACATCGCCTTCTTGCATGATGTAGTCTTTCCCTTCAAGCCTTAGTAACCCTTTGTCTCTCGCCGCAGCGTACGAACCAACTTCCATTAAGCTCTCGTAGCTCACAACTTCAGCTCGGATGAAGCCGCGTTCGATGTCTGAGTGGATTGTTCCTGCCGCGTTCTGGGCGCGTGTTCCCTGTGGAATTGTCCAGGCACGAACTTCCTTTTCGCCCGCAGTCAGAAACGACATTAGTCCCAGAAGGTGATAAGCGCTCTTGATTAGGCGATCGACACCGCTTGTCGAAACGCCAAGATGCTGCAAGTAATCAAGCCTTTCTTCAGGAGGTAGTGCTAAAAGCTCGGCTTCCAGCTGAGCGCAGATGACTACACATTCGGCGCTCTCTTGTTGGGCAATTCCCTGTACGACTTTAACTAGCGGATGCTTATCGGGTTCGCCTAGTGTGGCTTCGTCGACATTCGCAGCGAAAATTGTCGGCTTAGTGGTGAGCAGAAAAAAATTGCGGGCAACAGCTCGTTCGTCCTCTGTTAACGAAACCGTGCGCGCTGATCGACCTGCTTCAAGAGCAGGATGAATCTTTTCCAGGACTTCCATTTCCGCTCGCGCACTTTTGTCCCCACTTTTCAAACTCTTCTGTGCTTTTTCTTTCCGTCGCTCGACAGTCGCAAGGTCTGCGAGAGCAAGTTCAATTTGAATGGTTTCGATGTCGCGTGCGGGATCGACGCCACCCTCCACATGGATTACGCCTTCATCCTCGAAACAGCGAACAACTTGGACGACCGTGTCAGTTTCACGAATATTCGCCAGGAACTGGTTACCTAAACCCTCGCCCTTCGACGCTCCGCGGACCAATCCAGCAATATCGAGAAACTCGACCGTAGCAGGTATGATGACATTGGTTTTGACAAGTAGTGCGAGTGGTTCAAGACGGTCATCGGGAACCGAAACGACACCAACGTTAGGTTCAATGGTCGCGAATGGATAGTTTGCTGCTAACGCAGAACTCTGCGCAGTGAGTGCGTTGAATAACGTCGACTTGCCCACGTTGGGCAAGCCAACAATGCCTGCTCTTAACATTTGTTTCCTCGATTGAAGAAACTAACTTATTACAGGAAAGGATGCAAAAGAGGCGTACGGTGAGTATCGATGCGCTACTTCAAAACTGAGCGACCTGCCGTCTTACCGTATAATCCGCGCGTGCATCGCGGTGCGTGTTAAATTGCAAACCCTTGTTCGAACACCCTGACATCGCGTTGTTATCCCGCACTTCACAAGAATGAACGCATCGTTAGCACTCGTTCTGCTCGTCACAATCAGTGGTACCGTAACAACATACCTTTACGATGAGGATGCTCCCTTTGCCGCGAGATTGTGTGCCGGAGCTTGTATCGGGATAGCGGTTCTTGGTCTTGTGGGTTTTGTCACTGCATCCTTTTTGGGCTTGACCCCGACTGCGCTCTGGTTGACGGCGATAATCTGTGCATTGCCTTTGGCGATTCTTACCCAACCGTCCTACGCAACTGCGGTTCGTGATGATCTCTCAGAAATTTCGAAAGCAATGCGTCGCCTCACCTCGAAACCGGAAGGCACGACTATCGGTTATGTGTCTTTCTATCTCGTTGCTGCGCTGATTCTGTGGCAGGTGTTCAGCAAAGCGATGATTGAGGATGCTACTGGGATCAGTACCGGCCTGTTGAATAATTTTGGTGACCTTCCTTTTCACCTGAGTGTCATCACAGGATTTGCTTACGGCAATAATTTTCCACCTGAGGACCCGACGTACGCTGGCGTGAGATTTACCTACCCGTTTTTGTCCGACTTCGTGTCTGCGATGTTTGTAACTGCGGGCGCCGACCTTAGACAATCGATGTTCATCGAAAATTTTGTTCTCGCTTTATCCTTCATTGGATTGCTTCATCGCTGGGCGTTAGTAATGTTGAAAGATCGCCTGGCGGCAATCATTACTCCCCTGCTCGTCTTATTGAATGGGGGGTTCGGGTGGGTTCTTCTTTTCACTAAGGCAGACAACGAAAATGGAATGCTAGGTGCGATACATAATGTTCCCTCGTTCACAGTCATTCCAGAGACGACTTGGCGTTGGGGCAATGCGATCTCGGCGCTACTTATACCGCAACGCGGCTTTCTCATGGGATTGCCTTTGGCTGTGATTGTCTTCACGCAATGGTGGTTAGCAACCAACAAAACGGAGGAACCGCCCCAGTTAGCAACAGCAAAGAAAAATCGGCAAAGACTAAAGAAGCCGGTGCGCGAGATTGATAGCTCAGGATCACCATGGTCGCAAAGTTCGATTCGTCGTATGGTTGCAGCTGGCCTTGTAGCTGGACTGCTGCCACTGGCGCACGCGCATAGTTTCGTCGTTGTGATGGCGATGGGAGGATGCCTGGCCTTGATTCAGAGACGCTGGCGTGAATGGTTCACTTTCTTTTTCGTCGGATCTGTTGTTGCGATCCCACAACTTTGGTGGTCAACCTCGCACACGGCGGTCAATGCCGGCAGTTTCTTCGCGTGGGAGATTGGTTGGGACCGGGGAAACGAGAATCCAGTGTGGTTCTGGTTTAAGAACACAGGATTGTTTATTCCGCTAATACTCGTTGCGATTCTCGCACGCGGCAAGGACTACATAATAAACAAGCGTGTGCTCCTATTTTACCTTCCGTTCACACTCTGCTTTGTTGTTCCAAACTTTATCAAAATGGCGCCATGGATTTGGGACAACATCAAAGTCCTGTTCTATTGGTGGGTAGCCTCCGCGCCGTTAGTTGCTCTCTTGCTATCAAGGCTTTGGAAAGATGGTCCTATTCGTCGCAGTATGGCCGTCGTACTTTTCATTTGCCTTACGTTCGCGGGAGGTCTCGACCTTGCGGTCATCGGGTTGAGTTCCGTAAAGTACGGAGTCTTCGACTCGGCGGGAGTTCGCTTTGCAGAACTTGTGAAGTCCACGACTCCGCCTCGAGCGTTGATTGTCCACGCACCGGTCCATAACGAACCTGTTTTTCTTACTGGCCGCAAGTCATTGATGGGGTATCCAGGGCACATTTGGACGCACGGATTAGACTTTGTTAAGCGTGAAAGCGATATCAAGCGACTCTATGCAGGAACCGCGGATGCGGAGCAGATTCTGAACGATTACAGTGTCGACTACGCTGTGGTTGGTCCTCTTGAGCGGTTGGTCATGCCCGTTAACGATCAGTTCTTTTCGCGCTATGAAAAAGTTGGAGAAGTCGGTGGTTACCAGCTCTACAAAATCAAACCCTAAAAAGAAACTTACACGTTCAGCAACAGATAGCGCAGTGTCGACGAAGACAGAGGTCGCGCAGGTATCGGAGCGCACCTGGCAGATCGCTGCGATTTCCATTTTCCTGATTGCTGCAGTTTTGCGTCTCTACGATCTCAGCCTGGTTCCTTTACACCACGACGAGGGTGTCAACGGAAACTTTCTCGTCACCCTGGTACGCGAAGGTCACTATCACTACGATCCAGCGAACTACCACGGGCCGACTCTCTATTACATTGCGGCAGTCATTCCCTGGATTTTCAAAATCTTTTTTGGAACGGCTACGCGGGAAACATATGGGCTAAACACGGTCGTCATCCGATTAGTTCCAGCGCTCTTCGCTTTAGGGACTATCGCATTGATCTTTTCGTTGAGACATCACCTGGGAACCGTGACGGTATTAGCTGCAGCATTGTTAATGGCAATCTCGCCCGGTGCAGTTTATCTGTCGCGCTACTTCATACATGAAACGTTGTTCGTGTTCTTTACAATGGGAACAGTTGTGGCGGGGTTAAAATTCTATCAGTCTCGCAATCCTGTTTACTTGTTACTTGCTTCGGCTTCCGCAGCAATGTTGTTTGCTACGAAAGAGACGGCCATGATTTCTGCAGGAGTGTTGATCCTGGCACTTGCTTCGACCTTGATCTATCGGCGGGTGTTCGGAATTGAACCCTCAAAGACGTCGCATCTAGAACCTTTCATTGACGATCTCGGTGGGCCGATAGTATTCGCGCTATGGGTTGGATTGGCGGTTGTCGTCTTCATTGCCATCAACGTTTTCTTTTATTCGTCTTTCTTTGAAAACTACCCGCAAGGTGTCTACGACTCTCTGAAGACGTTTCAGATTTGGAGCAAAACCGGTAAGGCCGCGCACGTTCACCCTCCCGAAACCTACCTTACGTGGCTGATGAATCAGGAATCAGCCTTGCTGTTTCTCGGGGGACTAGGTGCTATTTTCGTCATGTTCAAGCCGAAGAACTCGTTCGCCTTGTTTTCCGCCTTCTGGGCTTTTGGCTTGATCGCGGCGTACTCACTTTTGCCCTATAAGACACCATGGCTACTGCTAAACTTCATCCTACCGCTTTCGCTAATCGCTGGCTTCGCCATTCAACGAATTTACGAGCTGGAACGCGGAAAGCTGCGATTGCTATTGATTGTTGTTGGTGTGGCGGTTCTGATTGGCTTGTATCAGACAGTCGATTTGAATTTCGTCAACTACGACAACGACAACGAGTACTACGTCTACGTTTACGCACATACCAAGCGTGGCCTGAAGCAATTGGTTAATGAAATCGACAGTATTGCCAAACAGGGGCCTGACGGCGGGCGCACCGGAATTACGATCGTATCGAGCGAGTACTG
>DATEXA010000503.1:0-7829 GCA_035257465.1 Pyrinomonadaceae bacterium
ATTCCTGCCGTTGCTGCTAGTGGTTTGTTGGAATTGAAAGAAGCAGTTACGAAGATTCCCAGCGACAGTTATCTCCCGTTGGCGGTGGCCACAGTGGTTTCGGGTATTGTCGGTTATCTCTCAATCTGGTTCTTACTTCGTTTTCTTCGCACACACTCGACTGGCGTATTCATTGTCTATCGACTGCTCATTGGTGGAATAATTCTGTTTGCGTTGTCGGCGGGTTACATGGCGGCGAACATTTAGGAATTGCTGATTGCTGATTGCTAATTTAACTACTTAGATAGTTCGACGTGATTCAAAAGACTTGTGCAGAAATCAGAAATCAGCAATCAGCAATTTCAACCTACCCATCCATGCTACACTACAACCCCCTCCTCTCCGGCGCCGAGCTTGGCTCGCCCGACCTAAAGCCAAAAAAAAGGCGGTGATTTTAGATGAACGAGAACGATTCTCGACGCGACGGTTCCTCCTCACAGCGACCTCGAAGTCCTCGTGTCCCTGTAGAGTTCCCACTGGATGTCGAAGGAAGTGATCGCGATGGCAATCCCTTCCAGGCTAAGGCTACGGCGACTAAGATCAGTCGTGGTGGCGCTACGCTTCTTATTGACGTCGACGTCTCCGTTGGTTCGGTACTGAAACTGGTTCCACCGACCGGAAATATTCTTGAAGGTGAAGTGAACGGTTCATGGATCGATGATATAGATGGCAACCGACGAATCGGTGTTAAGCTACTAGGCGACGACGGTTGGTTTGCGGAATAAACTGAAAGACAATGACAATTAGATGAAAGCCAAACGCTGGATCGTGCGTAGGCAAGATGCCCAACAGGCAGCCTCGCTCGCACGCGTTCTGGGTATCTCACCAATCCTGGCTGCACTGCTGATCACCCGTGGATATGACGACGAGTCGTCCGCGAGGTCTTTCCTCAGTCCTGGTTACAACCAAATTCACGAACCTTATCTCATGCTGGGAATGAGAGAGGCTGTCGCACGACTGGAAACAGCGATCGATAAGGGAGAGCCAATCCTGATCTATGGCGACTACGATGTCGACGGGACTACCGGTACTGCAGTCTTGTTGCGCGCCTTAAAACTGCTCGGCGCGCGCACCGGGTTTCATGTTCCTCATCGCTTCACCGAAGGTTACGGGATACAACAGCCCGCTCTCGAAAAGGCTTTGAATGAAGGCTACAAACTCGTCGTGAGCGTCGACTGCGGCATTCGAGCACACGAACCGCTCTACTGGGCGCGTGACAATGGCCTCGACGTAATCATCACCGACCACCACCTGCCTGATGAGAAGGAAGGTGCGCCGCCGGCGTTTGCAGTGTTGAATCCAAACCAGGCAGGCTGTCCATATCCGGATAAGAACCTTGCGGGAGTTGGAGTTGCATTCAAACTTGTTCATGCGCTATTCCGCGAACGTGGTCGTGAATCGCAGGTTGAAGGCTTTATGAAGGTCGTAGCGATCGGAACGGTGGCCGACGTAGCAAAACTCGTCGGCGAGAATCGAACGATCGTGACGTTAGGCTTGAAGGACCTGGCAAAAGCGTCAAATCCCGGATTGCGTGCGCTGATTGAGGTGGCCGGTTGCGGAGATGGCAAGGGCATGACAGCATACGACTTAGGATTCCGGCTTGGACCCCGAATTAACGCGGCCGGCCGGATGGACGCAGCCAGGGCTGTGGTAGAGCTCTTTGACACTCGTGATTCTGACGAAGCTCGTCGTCTAGCGTTGCACCTTGATACGAGAAATGAAGAACGGAAAGCTGTGCAGCAACAGATCGTTGACCTTGCCGTTGCCGAGTTGGCTGACGGCAACAAAGGTGGCACACACGTCGCAGTTATCGCGGGCGAAGGCTGGCATCGAGGAGTGATAGGAAATGCGGCTTCGAAAATTGCTGAGAGGATCAATCGACCATGTGTGGTGTTTTCAATTGATGGTGAGTTAGCGCACGGATCCGGTCGAAGCATTGCCGCTTATCATCTCTTGGATGGGTTGACCGCATGCGCCGATCTTTTTGAGAAATTCGGAGGACACTCGCACGCCGCGGGCATTACGATTAAACCTGAACGGATCGACATGCTCCGGAAGCGCTTGAATGAACATGCGGCTTCGTGTTTGAGTGACGAAGATCTTGAGCACTCGGTGGCCATCGATCTGGAATTGACAGCCGATCAGATCACTTTTCAAATGGCGAAGGAACTCCAGGTTTTAGAACCGTACGGCGCTGGAAATCCTCCACCTGTGTTCATGACAAAGAATCTGCGTTGTTTGTCAGAACCAACGGTGATTAAAGATCGACACTTGAAGATGCGCTTGGCAGGTTCCAACAATCGACCAACTGAGGCGATTTGGTGGAATTGTATCGAGCCCGGCGAGCAAACTCCGCAAGTTCAGGGCAGCATCGAAGTGGCCTATACGATCGAGACGACTGTTTGGAATGATGAATTTAAGTTGCAGTTGAATGTGCGGGATTTGAGAGGTCTTGGGTCTTAGGTCTTAGGCCTTGAAGAACCACGTCAAAGACCGAAGGCCCAAGACCAAAGACGTAAATAGCAATGCAAGAAATAACCAAACGGCGACCCATTGGAATTGGTCTGCGGGCCAGGTTTCCACTCGTGGCCCGAATTCTCGCCTTTATCTTGTTGGTAGCGGGAATCGGCTTCGTCGGCGTGTCGTACTACAAGCTTCGGAAGCAGCAAAGATTCACTCTCGCTAAGAACGCTGCGGAGCTGTCGAAAGATGTAACGGGTGTGGTCGAGGGTTATGAACGCCGGGAAACAAAAAACGGCAGGTTGTTTCTTCTTGTTAGGGCGTCCAAAGACATCACCTATGCGGACAGTCATCATGAACTCGAGAACGTAAGTATCGACGTGTATCCCCCGTCAGGAGACCAGACCGATAAGATCACAGCAACACGCGCAATCTACCAGCCTTCGCCGTCTGTGATTTCGTTCGTTGGCAACGTAAAGATTGAGACGAGAGACAAGTTAAAGGTCTTCACAGAAGCTTTGGCTTTCGACATCAACACCGAGAATGCGCAAACAGATAGTCCAGTGACTTTTGAAAGGGAGAACGTCTCCGGGAAATCCACTGGTGCCATTCTCGAAAAGAAAGCGCAAACCCTTGAATTAAAGAAAGACGTAGAGATCACGGTATTGCCGACTGCTGGAGCTGATAAGAACGCGAAAGCATCGGACCGATCGAAGCCAGTCACAATTAAGGCTGCCCACGGCTTGTTTGAGCACGAAGCGATGAAGCTAAGCTTCACGAATGGTGTAACGGTCGAGCAGGAGACCAACATCATGAGTGGTGACTCGCTTTTCAGTTTGCTAAATAAAGACAAACGTCTGGAGAAATGCGAGCTTCGCGGTAACTCATATCTACGTACGATGGAACCTGGACATGCAGCAGAAGTACACGCAGTGAACATGGACTTCTATCTGGACAAGGATCAGGTGCTCGAAAGTGCGGTAGCCTGGCAGGACGTAAAAGCAAGGACGCTTGATTCTGACTCGGAAGTCGAATTGACTGGCGCCAACTCAGTCGAAGTTAAATTCCAGCCGCAGGACAAGAGAAGTTTGTTGAAGCAGTTGGACGCGCAGGGTCGCTCAGTCATCACTATGTCAGCGCCGAAGTCGAAAGCTAGTGACAAGCGTGCAGCGAACAAACGATTGACCGCTGATCAAGTGAAGTTGTTCTGGCGAAGTACCGGTAAGGATCTGGAAAAGGCTGAAGCTAACGGTAACGCAGAATTGTTCGTCGATCCGTTGGATCAGAGCAGCTCCAGTGATAGAAAGACGGTTACTGCACCGAACTTCAGCTGTGAATTCTCCGAGTTGGGAAATCTTGCCAAAGTGTGCAATGCGACATCGGGTAGCAAAGCGGTGATTGAACCTGTGCAGCCAAACCCAAAACGCGGAACTCGAACACTGACGTCTCAGACGATGACGGCGACGTTCGTTCCTGACACTCAGGATATTGAACGATTCGACGCAAAAGGCGATGCAAAGTTCAACGAGGACGATCGTAACGGTATTGCTGACACGGTGTCATACGTTGCGGCAGAGCAAATGGTCCGACTTCGCGGTGGCGATCCAACCGTATGGGATTCGCGTGGCCGAACGAAAGGACCTGAACTTGATTCAGATCTTGCCAACCAGATTTCATACAGTCGTGGCCGAACAACGACAACGTACTACAGCCAGGAACAAACAAACGGCGCCGTTCCTTTTTCGAAAGTTAAGAGCCCTGTATACGTAGTCGGTGATCGGGCAGAGCTTCATCACGATACGGGTGTTGCAACCTACACAGGGAATGCTCGTGCATGGCAAGACGATAACTTTGTGCGCGGTGACCGATTGAATCTGTATTTGAAAGACAGAACGATGGATGCCACAGGGCATGTTCAAACGGGGCTTTACAATGCGAGGCGCAAAATCGATGGTAACTCTGCCGTCGTTCCCGTTTTCGCGTCCGCAGATTCGTTGACCTACTCCGATCCGAATCGGACTATCCACTACGAGGGTAACGTCGATATCAAACAGGGAACAGATCGTATGACCGGCGGGGTCGCTGACGTTTATCTCTCAAAAGAGACGAACGAGATGGATAAGACAATCGCGCAGCGCAACGTCGTTCTCACCCAACCGAATCGAAAAGGCGTCGGTGATTGGGTTCAATATACGACTGCGGATGAGGTGGCGATTTTGAAAGGAAACCCTGCTCGAGTCGAAGATACCGAGAAGGGAACCACTGAAGGTGGTCGTTTGACGCTCTCGATGCGAGACAGTACAGTCACGGCCGACGACACGCGAGGCCAATTGTCGCCTGGACGAATTCGAACAACTCACAAGATTAAGAAACCATAAGACAGTACCTTCCCAAAAGCGCTACAAAATGCAGGTAGAAGATTTGCAGGTCGAGGATCGACACGAGCCAGTGATTACTGAATCCCGTGTCAGTAACCGAGACGTAGACTCTCCTCCGTCTGATGCACTCCGAAGTGTGCAGCTGGTTAAGAGCTATGGACGCCGGCGAGTTGTTGACGATGTGAGCCTGCATGTCAACAAGGGAGAAGTTGTCGGATTGCTCGGCGCGAATGGAGCGGGCAAGACGACGACGTTTTACATGATCGTGGGTCTCGAACGACCAGATGGAGGCAGTGTTCTTCTGGGAGATCGCGATTTGACAAGATTGCCAATGTATCTGCGCGCCCGTTTGGGAATTGGCTACCTTCCGCAAGAACCTTCAGTGTTTCGAAAGATGACCGCGGCCCAAAACATCCTTGCGGTCCTGGAGACGATGGGGCTGCGTCGGCGCGAACAGTTGAAAAGGCTCGAGGAACTCCTGGAAGAATTTGGAATCAGTCACGTTCGCAATACTCGGGGAGATGCTCTGTCTGGAGGCGAACGCAGGCGCACTGAAATTGCCCGCTCACTGGCGACGGAACCGCAATACATTCTGCTCGATGAACCATTTGCTGGTATCGATCCGAAGGCCGTAGACGACATTCAAAATGTCATCCTTTATTTGCGCGGCCGCGGCATCGGCATTCTCATTACTGATCATAATGTTCGTGAAACTTTAGGAGTCACAGATCGGGCCTACATTATGGCCGAGGGCCGAATTTTCAGATCGGGTAAACCAATAGACTTGACAGAAGACTCAGAAGTTCGACGGCTTTATCTCGGCGAAAAATTCCGAATGTGAATGCCTAACCGAAAACCTCCTCTGATCGGTTATAATCTTCCCGCGCGTAACAGCGCACAATAAGCACCAAACCACTTTAGATTTTGACCTAAGAATGTCTCTTAAACTAACTACCAGCCTCTCTCAACGACTCGTACTGACGCCGCAGTTGCGACAGCGCATCGAGATGTTGCAAATGACAACGTTGGAGTTGACCGATCTCATTCAGCAGCAGCTCTTGGAGAATCCGGTTCTCGAGGAGGTGCCCAGTCAGGAAGAAGTTCAAGAACTTGCAGAGAAGGTTCTTGATCACTTGGCGAGCTCGGATGCGGAACCAAATTTTGAAGCTGTGGCTCCGGAAGCTGGAAGTCCAGCCTCGAACGGTTCAGGAGATCTGGATGCGGTCCCCATGCCCGAGGGCATGACTGATGACTTAGGCGAAGGTTTTACCGGTGAACATGGTGAAGAAGGACCTTCAGAGGACGGCGTCGGTGAGGAAGCCTCACGCGACGCCTTTGAAGAGATCGATTTCGGCCGTGAATTTCAAGACTATCTGGATCCTGGCTACAAGACCCAGGAAATCGAATACAAAGAAGATGCACCTACCTTTGAGCAGTTTCTAACGAGACCTCCGTCGCTCGCCGACCACCTTGAGTGGCAGCTTCATATGTCGCAAATAGACCCAAAGGTGTGTGACGCCGCGATAGCCGTGATCGGAAATCTGAATGCTGACGGTCGACTCAATGCGACTACCGAAGAGATTGCTAAGCTGGGTGAGTGGTCGGAGGAGATTGTCGAACAGGCACGTCAGGTGGTTATGAGATTAGATCCTGTCGGCTGCGGTGCTCGCGAGGTCAAAGAGTGTTTGTTGGTTCAACTAGAAGTGCGAGGGGAGCAAGAACGGCTGGCGGCGAAGCTGATCAGTGATCATTTTGCTGAGTTACAGCAGCACAAGCTGCCGAATCTTTCTAAGCAAATTGGCATCGATGTAGAGGTGCTCTTAACGGAGTTGCAGTTTATTCGCACCCTCGATCCATACCCCGGTCGTCGCTACTCGTCCGAAGAACCCATTCTGATCAGTCCCGAGATCTACATCGAAAAACTAGATGAGACTGATGACGATTATGTGATCTACTTTGCTGATGACGGTAGTCCGCGCTTAAGAGTAAGCCAGCAATACCAACAAATGCTGAGTCAGGGCGTTAGCAACGAGACGAAGAGTTTTATCAGAGAGAAGATGCGTTCCGCAGTTGATTTGCTTCGGAACATCGAACATCGACGCCAAACGATCTACAAAGTCGTCGAATCGATTGTCGCGCGACAAAGAGACTTTCTCGACCACGGTGTGCAACATATTAAGCCGATGATGTTGAAAGACATTGCTGAAGACATCGGTATGCACCTTTCAACAGTTTCGCGTGTTGTAAACCGCAAGTATGCTCACACACCGCAGGGCGTGATTGAGTTGCGCAGGTTCTTCACTGAAGGAATGATGAATGAAGACGGTGAAGAGATCTCGACGCGAATTATTAAGCTCAAGATAAAGAAACTTATTGAAGAAGAGGATTCTCACAACCCGATAACGGATGATCAGGTTGTGAAGATTCTGGCTAAGGATGGAATCAAGTTATCGCGCCGAACGGTTGCCAAGTATCGCGACCAGATGCAAATACCAGGCTCGCGCGAGCGACGCGCAGTCGTCTGAGTTGGTTCGGCAGGAGCAGGATTAGCAATCATTATTGTAGCGTTTGCCCGGCCGGCTCGGTGCGGGAGCGCATTGGTTTCTTCATAATACGTGACAGGAGGGAAGCGACTGATGAAAATTGAATACACAGGTCGACACGTCGATGTTTCACCGGCAATCAGAAGGCATGTAGAAGGTCACTTTAAGAAACTCGATCACATCTTCAATGGAACTCCGCTACGCACTCACGTCATTATCGAAGTTGAAAAGAATCGCCAAATTGGCGAAATCGTAGTTCAATGGCGAGAACATACCATTACAGCGAAAGACACCAACGCTGATATGTACATGGCCCTCACCCGGGCGATGGCAAAGATTGAAAAGCAAGCTGTAAAGTTAAAGAAGAAGATCATCGATCGAAAACAGAGCGCACGGTCAACGGCTCGCG
>DATEXA010000504.1:0-6739 GCA_035257465.1 Pyrinomonadaceae bacterium
GAACCTGTTGCTGCTGTGGTGCCTGTTGCTGCTGTGGTGACTGCCGATTGACCGGAGGACCACGCCGTTCCATCACCTTTGGTTGTTGTGGTTGCGGATTAGGTTGACGAATCGGCTGTGTCGGCCTGGCCTCCCGCATAAACCCGGGTTCTCGACGAGCCTTTTGTTGTGGACGAGACACCTCTTTTTGCACAGGTGCTTGCGCCGGCTGTGCTACTCGTTGTCCTTGAGGTTGCTGCACACTTCTAGATCGCTCAGCTTGCACTTGCGGCATTGCATTGTCTATTCGGCGTTGACCTTTACGTGGTTCCACATCCCTGGCGCGGTCGGGTTGCACCTGCGGCATCGGATTGTCGATTCGACGTTGACCTTGAGCGTCATTTATGCGAGCCGCCTCGCGTGAACGACCCTGGTCACTATCTGGTGGTGCCGATTGCGACACTCCACTTTGTCCACGCTCATCACGCACCTTGAAGTTCCGGTTGTTGAATCGATCGTTGCTCGACTCAACTCTCATATCTCTTGCGAGATTCTTTCGAAACGGAGGAGCAACAGGCACACTACTCGTCACTACCGTCGTATCGTGAAGCTTTTTCGCAATTCCCGGAGGCAGTCCGATCTTGCCTCGACCCCACGCGGAGTGAATCACGGCGTTGCGTAGAGGTGTCACCGTCAGTGGATCCAACACAGGATTGACGTTCGTCAGCATTTGCCTGTCTGCGTGTCGCGCCTTGCGAAAATCCACGTCACGTGTGAAGTCATCAATCGGCACCACAGTGACTGCGTTTGGCGCATACATGTTCACTACACGCGGCTGAATGTTCTGCGTTCGGCTCAGGTAATAAGGACTCCAATCATTGTTGTAGTAACGCGGAGCATATGAATCGCCCGGACCCAGGGGCACCCAACCGATCTCATTTTGAGCAAACGGAACAAATGCAACCAACGCCGGGGAATAAGCAGGAGTGGTATTGACGCTATCGGGAATCCAGTACCACTGATTGCCGACGTACGACCAGCGACCATAGTGATAGGGAGCGTAGCCCCACGGTTCACTCGAGACCCATGTTGGACCGTACGGATAATCGGTCATCCAGTAACCATCTTGATAAGGAGCCCAGTTGTTGTCGACTCGCGGCGCCCAGGCATTGCCGTAACCATTCAAGTTTTGCCAATCGCCGTAGTAATCGAGGTCATACAAACCGGGTATGTAGGAGTTAACGTATTGATAACTACTGGTTCGCCTGTACGGGTCGAAGTAGTAAGGATCGTTTAGATAAGCGTTGTAGTCGCTATAACGACCATCGTAATAACGCGGATACTGGTAGCTATAGTAATCGTCAACCAGGTAGCCCGCATTGCGTCCGTCAATCCTCGACAACACAACGTCCGCTGCTGTCTGGCCAACCAACTGCAGCACTTCGCCGCGACTAATCTGGCCACTGCTGCCGAGTCCGACGACCTGTGCCAACCCACTCAACACTGAGACCAGGACATTTCCGTTATTGATTCCGATGTTGTAGAGACCCGGTTGTTGCATATCCACGGCGCCATACGGAGTGGCAACTTCGAACAACTCACCCGGCGCAAGATAGCCAACGTCAAACATTGCCGAACCGTCTCGCAAGGCCAGCTGGGTGCGTTGGTCAGCCAGCGACAAAACATCCAGTGATGTATTGGAATTTAGTCGGGCAAAGTCGCGCCCAGTGAAGGCAAGACTGGCGTGGGAGTTCTCTCTTGTATAAACTCGATCACCAACACTGAAGGGTTGATTCGGAGTTGCCTCAATCCAATCTGAATCGGTCGGTTCGGTGTTAAACCCGGCGTTATTAAGTGCGACATTGCCATCAACCCGCTGGATTCGAGCTGCGTTCGGAATTGCACTCGCCTCAGCAGTTCGCTCATGTCGCACCCACCAGCCGATTCCGACGCCGGCAACAAGCGCGCAGATAACGCCAACGATTGTCATGTGCGGCCAAACCTTCACGTTACTTGTATTCATAGCTGCCCTCTCAAACTCGCGTTCCTAGTGCCCTAATTTGTAGGGGCGTCCCTCCGTGGGCGCCTTGACTGCGAAGTTACTACTCGCTCCGCGATCTAAGCCTGCGAGGGCGCCCACGGAGGGACGCCCCTACAAACTAGGGACTAGATACTTCTTGTCTTGACGCTTAAGTTTTTGGCAAGCACTGTGCCCAGTTTTGGGAGTGATTCCCGGCAGACTACGCTTATCGCAGGCGTCCAAAGCAGTTGGACCAAACGGTAATCAGATCGCCATGCGATTGCATCAAGAGGGCAACCGAAGGAAAGGATTGCTGATGGTTCATACCTAAACCAAATGGGTTATTCATGAATGAAATCCGTCCTAAAAACATGCCAAAGAGTGCATGGGAATCGGTTATTCGAGATGGAATGGCATTTGCCAAAAGGAAGGTTGGTCTACCTAGGTCTCCCCGGTAAACGATCCAGGAAAGGGATTTCGATGAACAAAAAATTCTTACGACGGTTCGCAGTCACTGCAACGCTCACGGCTTCGCTGCTTACTGCGGCCGGCCTCGCAAGCGCTCAAGGGCGACGCGGCCGAGGAGAGCAAGGCAGCGACCAAAATCAGGGTCAGCGTGAACAGCGTCAGCAAGAGCGACAAAATCGGCGCGAAGAGCGACAGGTGGCACAGCCTGCTCAGCAGGATCAACGTCGTAGCGAACAGCAAGCTCAACAGCAACAGCGCTGGGAACAGCAACGTCAGCAGCAGCAACAGCAATCACAGGAACGCGACCAGCGCTGGGAACAGCAACGTCAGCAACAGCAGCAGCAATCACAGGAACGCGACCAGCGATGGCAACAGCAACGACAGCAACAGCAGCAGCAATCACAGCAACGCGACCAGCACTGGCAGCAACAGCGTGACGAACAACAGCGCCGTGACGCACAGCAGCGGCTGGGGCAGCGTCAGCAAGATGATAGTCGTTGGCGTGAACAAGAGCGCTTACGCAATCAGCAGCAGCAACAGCAGCAACAGGAATTGTGGCGACGTCAACAACAGGATCGACAGCGAAACGACCAGGGGAACTGGAACCGTAATCAGGGCAGTCTGGATAACCAACGTCGATGGCAGCTGGATCAGCAACGACGCATCGAGGGTTATCGGCAGGAGCAGCAACAACGCCAGAATTATGCCTGGCAGCATCAGCGAACTCTTGAACAGCAACGACGGCTGGCGCAGTTGCGTTTCCAACAGCGCTATGTCGAACGCTTGAACCAGGATCAACTGCGACTTCAGCAATGGCGATACAACAGCAACAACTTTTACAACAATTATCGCTACCAGCGAGGCTCGAATTTCTACGAAACGAGTCAGTACGGTGCGGAGATGTTACGACGTGCTGTCAACGATGGATACCAGGAAGGTTTCTCCGCCGGCCAGGCTGATCGCGAAGACGGTTGGGCTTTTAATGCCGAAGAAGCGTATGGCTATCAAGATGCAAGCTACGGCTACGATTCCTACTACGTGGACCTGAGTGAGTATCAATATTACTTCCGCGAAGGGTTCCGACGTGGTTACGAAGATGGTTACTACAGCCGTTCTAGTTACGGCAGTTACTCAAATGGCGGTTACAGCATCCTGGGATCAATTCTCGAAGGGATACTGAACTTGCAGTCGATTAACTAACTTTGGAGTGCGGCAGCCCCCTGGAGACCCCTTGGAAATATCGTACTTTTGAAAGCTGAGAAAGCGGCGCGGGGGCGCCGCACTCCAAGGCTTGGATGTCAGGAGGCAATTGCTTTTTCTGCTTTGGTGCGTACGAAAGCGTAGTTCAAAAGGGGAAGCGAGTTGAACTTTGCCGCTTTGGTAAACGACTCTTTCGCTTTGGCGACATCACCTTTCCCCTGGTATGCCTCACCTAGTAAGTAAAGGTCACTCGGATTCTGTTGATTACTTTGATCTAACTCCGCGATCGCTTGATCATAGTTCTTTTCCTGAAGCGCAATCCTGCCGGCCAACTCGTGAGCTTGTTTTATCAAGCCCGGGTTTTTTGCTGTCTCAGCGCCTTTGCGAAATTCGTCTGTCTCTTTCTTCGCAGTGGCAAGATCACGCTCCCCAATCGCAACTCGCGCTAGATTGAAATGATGAAACAGCGAAGTGTTCTCCTTTATCTCCTGGGAGAGATTTGAGTCGGCCGTCATTTTGAGTGCTTGTTCGTAGGCCTGTTTCGCGTCGGGGTACTTGCCCATTTCCAACAGAATGTTGCCTTTCAACTGCAGATCGGCCGCCATGGCGGGAATGTCATTGGTCTTCTCTCCCAAAGCGTATTGCTTCTGAAGTTCGGTTAATGCCTGATCGAGTTTTCCACCATCTGCCGCCACAACCATCTGACCAAATAACGCTGTGCGACGCTCGCCGTCGCTGCGCGCCTTGTCAGTCATCTTCTGAAGTTCGGCCAGCGCATCAGAAGACTTACCCTGATAGGTCAACGCGGCCGCGATTCCAAAGTGGGAGTTCAGGAAGTTGGAGTCGATCGCGAGCGCTTTTTTGTATTGCGTGATTGCTTCGTCGAATCGCCCCATCTTCAGAAGAAGTTCGGCGTACGAATCATATGGATTCGGATCGTTGGGAATCAGCTCGATGTATTTCTTGAACGCAGCCTCCGCGTCGTTGAAGTTTCCATCCTGACGGTAGGCGTAGCCCAGAATGTTGAAAGCAGTCGAGTAACTTGAGTCGAGATCCGTTGAGCGTTTGTAGTGCGAGATCGCCTGTTTGTAATCCTGTTGGCCAAAGTAGTAGCCGCCCAGGGCGAAATGCGCGCGTTCATCATTTGGATACGCCGCGACTAATTTTTCAAGAATTTCCTTTTGCTTAGTCGGGTTGCCATTAGCACCTGCTTCATTCGCTTGAATCAGCATTCGTTCGCCGTCAGACGCCTTGTCTGCCAACGCAGCAGCCTTCTTCAGATGATCGAAAAACTCTTTTGCGGTTGGTGAAACGTTTGCGCGATTCAGTTCGGCGAGAGCAAAGTTGGGATCGAGCGAAATCGCTTTGTCGAAGTGCTGGATGGAATCAGTGATTCGCAGCTTCTCTTGTAGATCACGACCGGCGAGATACTCCTTACGGGCTTCTTCTGAGGAAGTTGTCACGGCAATTTTCCCAGCGTTGGCATTCGCGGAAGCGCTTGATGCGCCGGTATTGCCGGCTGGTTCCATCTGGCAGGCGGTCAAGAGTGAAACAATCGTTAGGGACAGAATGAGTGAGCGGTTAAGTCGCATTGCGAAATACTCCTTCTTGAGTGAACGAAGTTAATGAGACGACATCTCGATCCGCACACACACTGGTGGAGGATCGGTTCTCACTAGCGAGTTATCGTCGTCTTGGACTTCGGGGAGACTTATTGATTACTTACCGTATTCAAGTAGCGCTAGCTTTGGATTAGCGTCCCAAGTAACCGCTCTTACTTGTTCGTGAATTTCAGTTCGCGTTGCAGCAGAATATGCGAGAGGGGGATAGCGGTCAAGAATTTGTTCGCGGGTAGAATTTTCCATTTTTTGGAGAGCCGGCCGGCGTCTTTATCGAAGACCATCTGGAGCGAATGCTAGCCGACAACTCATCGCTTCGACAGGGTGACTTCAATGCACTCCAGCAAACTTTCAGCATCAAATGGCTTCGGAAACATTTCCACACATCCTGCAGCTATTACATCTCGTTCGACCGCTTCGTTAAGATACGCACTTAGAACGATGATCGGTATGTCCGCCAATCTAGGCGTTGAGTGGATTCTTCGAGTCGCTTCAACACCATCCATTTCCGGTAAGGCGAGGTCCATTAGTATCAGGTCTGGGTAATTCCAATTTGCCTTTACTAATCCTTCGAGACCGTCCGCAGCCTCAATAACGTTATAACCTCTTCGTGTAAGCAGCATCGAAATCATCTGCCGTGTGTCCGAATAGTCCTCGATAATTAGGATGGTTGGGTTCTCGGATGCTTGTTTGCCGAGGTCTAGAGTTGGCGCCGCCGAGGTCATAGTGAACTCCTGTCTGACCAGAACGAGGTCTACCGTCGCTTCAATTGTCGGGTTGGGCCTTAGCTGAGAAACTCAAATGGGCAAGATTGGGCGATACCGTTAGATTATCACAGTGCTAACCGTGATTGCGAGATGTTCTTAGGCGAGCCTCTGAAAGATTTGTCCCCTCTTCGGCAAACATTGAATCAAGAACGGTTAGCCCACGGAGTGACGGCCCCACAATTATTAACATGCGTCTTCCGGTTCATATATATACTCTCGGCAATGCGCAAGGTTCTCGTCTCCCTATTCGCCATTCTCATCGTCGTCGCAACTGTCACCGCCCTTTATTTCAAGTTCAAACGTGCTCGACCAACACCATTCAACTGGCAGGCTTCTGTGTCCACCATTGTAGGAGACGGCTCTCCCGCTTTCCGCGATGTTGCCAACCCAGGGGAAGCAGGTCTATCTGATCCATTCGGCATCGCAGTCTCTAACGACGGTGTCGTCTATTTTTCGGACGGTGGCGAGGGTAACCGGATTCGCAAACTCACCGTTGACGGGAAGGTGACCAATCTGGCGGGTGGCAATGAGGGCTTCGCCGACGGCTCGCAAGCATCATTCAATACGCCTTCGGCACTCGCGATCGATGCCGATGGAAATATTCTCGTGGCGGACACGGGAAACAATCGTATTCGCAAGGTAACTCCCCAGGGTGTTGTAACAACCGTCGCCGGAAACGGAGTGGC
>DATEXA010000505.1:0-3634 GCA_035257465.1 Pyrinomonadaceae bacterium
CGACCGTCGCTGTCTTCTTTTCGAGTTTTCCGTCGAGGTCTCGTAAGTAAACCAGAGTGGCCGATTGGCCTACTGCCGTGCTGGCAACTCGTTGAATCAAATCCGGAGCATTAGCGATCTGTGCACCCTCGAATTCGACAATGACGTCGTTTGGCTGCAAGCCGGCTTTCGCGGCCGGTGTCGGAATTCCGTTGTCAGTGGGGCTTACTGAAGTAACGATCGCGCCCCTGGCTTCCGATAAGCCGTAAACTTTGGCGAACTCCTCATGAACCGAGTCAAGATTGATTCCCAGGAAACCGCGCTTAACCTTTCCCTGTGCGACTAGTTGTTTGTAAACAAAGTTTGTTTCGTTGGCAGGTAAAGCGAAGCCAATTCCGTTGTAGTCCCCCGTTGAGGTAGCGATCTGAGAATTCATTCCGATCACCTCGCCACGCATGTTGACCAATGGGCCGCCACTGTTTCCACGATTGATAGCGGCGTCCGTCTGAAGAAACCTCTGGAAGACATTGAAGAATGGACTCTCGCGTTCCTTCTTTGAAATGATTCCAGCGGTCACAGTCTGGTCAAGGCCAAATGGAGAACCCATCGCCAACACCCAGTCACCAACCTGAGCAGCGTTAGAATCGCCAAGCGTCAAAATGGGAAGATCGTGAGGCGCATCGATCTTGACGACCGCAACATCTGTTTCCGCGTCAAAACCCACCACAGTCCCAGGATACTTTTGGCCTGATTGAAGGCCAACGATTATTCGAGAAGCCTCGTCGACGACGTGGTAGTTGGTAAGAATGTAACCTTTTGGACTAACGATGAATCCACTACCAACACCGCGAGTAGGCCGACGTTGACGTCGAAACATATCAAGCAATGGATTGTTGACCGATGAATCGTCTTTGTCTTCGTTGTCTTTATCGCTTAGTTCGGTAGACGCTTGCAGAGTTTCAATGTTGACGACAGCGGGTTCAACGCGACGAGCGATTTCCGCAAACGACGCCGAAAGGGCTTCCGGCGCGCGCGCGATCTGAATCTCACTTTGGGCCACGGTCGATTTGCCCGAAAGCATTGCTCCTATGCCGATGCCTGCAAGCAAGCACGCTACTGCGAGCGCCGCAATCCAAACGCGAAGTTTTCGGAGAATCGTTCGTTCCTGGTCAGCTGCATTGTTGTTCGGGTCAAACATAAACTTCACCGCCTTTGAAATTACTCCGGGCTACCTGTGGGCGCTTACGAAAATGTCTTCCACTCAGGGAAGACGCTCGGGGAGCGCAAGAAAGGAGGTAAAGTATAGCGAAAGGGGACTTGAGGGGCAAAAAAGCAGGAACTGCATCATCCACAGATTAAAGCAGATTACGCAGATTTTTTGTCAGAAGAGGTACGAACCAACCGTTCTAAAGGGAATCTGCGTAATCGGCGTAATCTGCGGATGATCAGTTTTCAGTTTGAACAACTTCACGGTCGCAACAGAACCTTCAAAACACCTTTGGTTCCGGCTCGCCGCATTGCCTGAACGCCTTGCGACAGCTGATATTCCCCACTAATCAGATCATCGACATTGATTGCGCCTTTTGAAAGTAGATCGATGGCGGGCTTGAACCGTCCACAGCGGGATCCGACTATCGAGATCTCATTCACGACAATGCGGGCCGCATTAATTTCAGTGGTGCCGTTGAAGGTTGATTTGAGAATGAGCATACCTTTCGGTCGCAGTAGATCGAGAGCTAATGAGAAGCCCGGTGCGGCTCCTGAGGCTTCGACAACTACATCAAATTGGCGCTTGAGTTTCGCCGCTTGCTTAGGAGTGGAAGTTTCAACGCCGCGTCGCTCGGCGATCTGCAACTTGGCGGCATGCTTTCCGACGAGCAGAGACCGGGCACCTGTTAGAGCGACAACCTGGGCACAAAGTAAACCAAGCTTTCCGTCTCCGATGACTGCGACACGATCCGACTTGTCTATTGAAACTGTTTCGAGGATCCCACACGCTGCGGAAAGCGGCTCTGTAAAAACAGCGTGTTCGTCAGCAACTTTCGCAGGCACTGGAAAGAGGTTCTGTCGTGGTAGCCGTAAATATTCGGCGTGCGCGCCATCGCGTCCAACGATACCCAGCACCGACCGGGTTGGACAGTGACGAGCATCACCTGCAAGACACAGGGTGCACTTACCACAACCGGCGTTGATTTCTCCTACGACTCTTTTGCCCACCAGTGATGCATCCGCGCATTCTTCGACAACTCCAACAAACTCATGACCGATTGTTCCTTTGAAACCGGCATAGCCGCTAGCGATTTCGAGGTCAGTATTGCAAATTCCCGACAAGGTCACGCGCACGAGCGCTTCAGTTTCCGCAGACGGTTTCGGGATGTTTCTAACGGAGAGGCGTTTCTTATCGACGCGGAGTGCGAGCATTGGATGGTGGTTTGGTCTTGGTAGTTAAATCTACTGCACAAAGATCAAAATGTTTTCGAGCGTGTGTAAGCGTTTTGCGCATTCAACTGTAATGTTTGCTTTGCGCCATTCACGCTTACCGGTAGACGCCACTCTAATTCCTCATCACCGGACAATTTTGCGTGCAACCACCAGTTGCCTGGCGCCAGAGTTATTGAGCCACGCCCTTGTTTATCCAGATGCATTGTGACGGGCGATCTGCCTTTCATCCGTTCCTTCAAAAAATCGTCAAAGCGTTTTCCCGCCCGAGGCTCAGTAAAGAATTCGTGCCGCACTGCCACAATGTCTACGGGATACAGTTCCACAACAACGAGTTCAGTAGGCTCGGTGCCGGTTGGACGTTCCATCAGGATCTGTAACGCGGTGGTGCCATTCACTCCTTGATCTTCGGGTGGAGTGCTGGGTAGACGCTGGTAAATTAGCCATGCAGCGCCACCGAGGATCGCGATAAGCGCGAGCTGTAGGATTCGAATTGCAATTCCGCGATAGAGACTCACGCAAAACCTACTTTCTTAGTCCGCGTACTAAAGAGACCAGTGCGTCGGCTTCCTCGTTGCTCAATTTATTACTGAACGATGGCATTTCGCCGCGTACCTTTCGTCCGTTCATGATCGAATTGTAAATGCGTTCGTCACTAACGTCGTCCTGCCACTTGGCATCAGTAAGATCCCTGGCATGGTTGGATTTACCTTTAGGTGTTTGTGACTTTCCATTCTGCCCATGACACGACACGCAATACTTCGCATAGAGTTGCGATGCACTTCGCACGTTGCGTGTTGCAGCTGGGTTTGCCACAAGCTTTGGAGTGATCAGCAAGACAACGAAAAGGACGGGCGAAAGAAGCAGGCAGTAAAGGGCAGGTTTCATATTTGTGTTGATCTGGAATCATACCGTGAGCAGAATCAGGAATGGTAGTGATAAATCAGACTTTCAACTAAGAATAACTTAGGTGCGGGAGCAGAGCTGAAACTCCTACTCTCAACTACAAGCGGTCGGGAAGGGGGCAGAGCGGCAGGTTCTCTAAACTCTACTTACTCAAACCTAGCGCGCCCCCGCAGGTTTACTTACCTCTGATTGGATTCTGACTTCACACTTTGACTCTTGCGTCATGATGACCTGCGGGGGCGCGCTAGGTTTGAGTAGGTAAAATTTAGAAAACCTGCCGCTCTGCCCCCTTCCCGACCTTGTGTAGTTG
>DATEXA010000506.1:0-34194 GCA_035257465.1 Pyrinomonadaceae bacterium
TGCCGAAACACGCAACAGACCAATCGCCTTGATCAGGTTCATCACAATTAGTGAAACTGAAAACGTTGCGACGACTATGATGAAACTGCCGATGGCTTGTGCCTTGAGCACCGAGGTGCCGCCGCCGTAGAAGAGACCAGCTAGCGGCGCAGAATTGTCAGCAGCCAAAGCTCCTGTGACGCCGTATTTCCCGCAGGCAAAAAGTCCGAGAGATAACGTTCCCCAGATGCCGCAGAAACCGTGTACCGGCACGGCACCAATAGGATCGTCGATTCGCAACCACTCGAGGAACTCTAGTCCCAAAACAACAAGAACGCCTGCGACTCCTCCAAGAATGATTGAACCGGTCGGACTAACCCAGTAACAGGGACAAGTGATTGCGACTAGCCCCGCAAGGAATCCATTTACGGTGTAACCCAGATCCCATTTCTTAATCAGCACATAACCATAGATCATGGCCATCAACCCTGCCGAACAAGCGGCAAGCGTCGTGTTTGTGGCCACGCGGCCAATGCCTTCAAAATCCATCGCTGACAACGTGCTGCCAGGATTGAATCCATACCATCCGAACCAGAGTATTAATCCACCTGTTGCGGCGATCACTAGATCGTGAGGCATCATCGGTCCACCGCCGTCACGTTTAAATTTGCGACCGAGACGTGGACCCAAAACAATTGCGCCGGCCAGCGCCACGAAGCCGCCAATTGTGTGAACAACAGTAGAACCAGCAAAGTCATGAAAGCCTGTTCCGATTGAAGGTAGAAAGTTTCCAGCTGTCCCCATCGTTGCCAGGAACCCGTCCGGGCCCCACGCCCAGTGCCCGATGATCGGATAGATGAAACCGGATACTGCAAAGCTGTAGAGAAGATCACCGACGAAACTGGTTCGTCCAATCATCGCGCCGGAAGTTATCGTGGAACATGTATCAGCAAAGGCAAACTGAAATAACCAGAAAGCGAGAAACGCCACACCGGTCGATTCGTAGGTCGCTGGAACATCCTGCAGGAAGAACCAGTGATAACCGATGAATCCATTTCCATGGCTGAACATGAAAGCAAATCCAATCGCGTAGAAAAGCAATCCGCATAAACACGTGTCTACGATGCACTCCATCAGCACATTCACTGTCTCGCGGGAACGGCAGAATCCTGCTTCAAGCATCGTGAAACCCACCTGCATTGCAAAAACCAGGAACGCGGCCATCAAGACCCAGAACGTGTTCAGGGGATTCACAATGTCATTACCTTTGAGTTCGGCGTCAGCAGCAGACGTCGTCCAGCCCACAAGCTCCGGAGTTAAGATCAGCACACCAAGGACCAAACCAACTCCGGCGAGCTTGCCCACCATAAGAAGTCTGCCGTAACGACGCCATTCCGGATCACGCATACGCGCGCCAAGACGAGAGATCTTTTGTGACCAACTAAGCCTTTCCTCCCAGCGCCTTTTTGTTGGTCTCGAACCTGGAATGAATCTGGCGATGCGATCCTTGATCATCTGTTTATTCTCCTTTGCATCTCGTTAATCATCTCTCGAGCCCCGAACGAATAACCTGGGAGCGTTAACTCATATATTCATCGCGACCCCTCACAAGGAGTCGGCGATTTCAATTTGGTTGTGTCATCCCTCAACAAGAGATGTGCCACTTAACTTTCGAACTGCGGATTTCTGAAAAGACGGGAGTTTTCCGGCGGCTTTTGCGAAAAGGTACTTACTGAAGGCTTCGACGAACAGAACCACTCAGGCGACATCATTGTCGGTATCTGCGGAGGACAGGACAAAATTGTAGCTACGAGGTGGGATAAGAACTGCCGAGCTCATGAGGGACGTTGGAACTTCATCGATCTTTGGTTCATCGCGGCTCGCACTTATGGACTTGAGCAAATTCCTTGCAGCGTGTCGGAGCTCTCAGAAAATACGATCCAGACATTTCTGTAGGTTTCGCCAATCCTCCCCACAAGATTGTTATTGCTTGAAAAAGTCACAAATAACCGGAGGCGTTTATAAGTTCATTAAAGTTTTAACTTTGACGCCTGTTTTCAGTACTTCTAAGATGCACCTGACTCGAATCTAAGCTCAACGGCCAGACTCTCAATCATCAATGGTTGCAGCAGAAAAACCCTTAGGTAAACCACCCGAATTAATTTCCCGAGAGAGGCGTGAAATACGCAAACTCGGCACGTTAGTCGAGGTGGGCCGAATACTCGCGGATACAAACAATCTTAAGACCGGACTGGAACTCGCTCTGGAAACCCTCGGTCGTTACCACGGGATGGTTCGCAGTTTCGTAATGCTGCTCGAAAGTGAGACCGGCAAAATCCGGATTGAGGCAACTTACGGATTGAATATCGACCAGGCACGGCGAATCACCTATCGCATTGGCGAGGGCGTCATCGGCCGAGTTGTTCAGAGCGGCAAGCCCGTGGTTGTTCCTAAGACGAGCCAGGAGCCGCTGTTACTTAATCGACTCCGAGCGATTGACGAGGGAGCGAATCGCAAAGAGATGACCTTCATCTGTGTTCCGATTCTTATAGACAATAAGGCAATCGGCGTTATCGGTGCCGACAGACCTTACAAAGAAGGAAGGGATTACGATCGGACAACCAAGTTTCTAAGTGTCATTGCCTCAATGATCGCGCAGGCTTTGAAAGTCGAACAACGATTTGAGGCCGACAAGAAGAGATTGGTAGACGAGAACATCCACCTCAAACAGGAACTTCGCGAGCGTTATGACTTCAGTCGCATCATTGGAAACTCAAATCCGATGCGTCAGGTATACGAACAAGTAACACAGGTCGCTCGCACGAACACAACAGTGCTTCTTCGAGGAGAGTCCGGCACCGGGAAAGAAATGGTGGCTCATGCGCTTCATTACAACTCACTTCGCGCCGGAAAACCATTTGTGAAGATAAGCTGCGCTGCACTGCCCGAAACACTAATTGAGTCAGAACTATTCGGTTATGAAAAAGGTGCCTTCACGAGTGCACAGGCAAGAAAGAAAGGACGATTCGAGTTGGCCGATGGCGGGACATTATTTCTCGATGAAATTGGCGATCTCGATCTCTCCACTCAGGTAAAACTCTTGCGAGTTTTGCAGGAACGCGAGTTTGAACGCCTTGGGGGCACCGAAACAATCAAGGTGAATGTTCGACTGATCGTTGCCACCAACAAAGACCTTGAAGAGGCCATTCGGGAAAGCGAATTTCGCGAAGACCTTTACTACCGTCTCAACGTCTTTACTATCTTTATGCCCGCACTGCGAGAACGCAAACCAGACATACTACTGCTCGCCGAACACTTTGTAGAGAAATTCGAGCGCGAACACAGCAAACACATAAAACGAATCTCTACACCAGCGATCGACATGCTGACCAGTTATCACTGGCCCGGAAACGTGCGCGAACTAGAGAACGTTATCGAACGCGCTGTGTTGGTTTGTGAATCGAACGTGATCCATGGTCATCATCTGCCACCAAGTCTGCAAACTGCGGAAGGCTCCGACACTGTGACGCGACTGTCGTTGACATCAGCCATAGAAGCGTATGAACGAGACCTGATTCAGGACGCCCTTAAGACCGCACGTGGAAATCGAGCCAAGGCAGCCAAGCTCCTGGACAGTACTGAACGAATCATTGGATACAAGGTGAAAAAATATGGAATCAGTTGCGGTCGTTTTCGATCGTAGGCCTGCCTGGATCACTTCCCTGCTCCATACATGTTTCTTACGGCGATGTCGCCTGTCTCGGCCTTAGCCTACAAAGTTGTCGCGTAACACCAAGGTAAGACCCAATAACTACCATCTAATTGAGAGTTTAGTTTGAGGGCCTTTGGCCGTTCGTTTGCTAACTCAATTTCCAATCATATTTACAAGACTCATTTTTCAAGGGAGGATTAGGGTGTCAAAATTAAAAGAGATTCGTTTAGTTTCAACTCAAAAAGCATCGACCAGTGACGAGTCTGAATCAAAGGAGATCTTCTTCAAGCCTGCGATTGAACAAACAGCCCCTGCACAAACAACGCACGAGCTTTTAAGGATCGTGCGCGCAGCACAACCAATTCCGCGTGTAGCAGTAGCACGCCGCCTTGGAGTTCATCGACGGCGAATCACGGTCCTGGTTAGGCCCTTAATCGACTCGGGCATCTTGCGTGAAGGCGCGCCTGAAAGGTCACTTGGCCGAGGGGTGGGGCGTCCTCCGATTGGTTTGTCATTGCGCGGTGATCAAGACTTTCTGATCGGAGTAAACATTGGCGTTAGTCAGAGCCATATTGGTGCGGCAACAGTTAATGGAAATCTCCTGACTGAGGAGAGCTTCCCAACAAATCAAAACGCCCAGAATGCAATCGCGGAGATCCGCAGTGCCGTAGTCCGTATTTCAGAAAAACTATCGGATCGTTGCCTGGCGGGAATCGGCATCAGCGTCGTTGGTCCGACTGACTCGGAGCGAAGCAAGCTCCTCTACGCACCACACCTCGGCTGGAAAGATATTCCCGTCGCGAAACTTCTGAATCTCAACGTGCCGGTGCTAATCGAAAACAACGCAACAGCGGCGGCTATATATGAGTCGCAAAGACGTCGTCGACACTACGCGACAAAAACTGCAGGCGACTTTGTAGTTGTGCGTGCAGGTACCGGAATCGGGGTCGGACTTGTGTTGGGAGGCGAAGTCTTTCGCGGAACAACGGGTGCCGACATCGCAGGTGAGTTTGGACATATGACGATCGTCGCCGGCGGCAAGGCATGTCCGTGCGGAAACTTTGGATGCTGGGAAAGATATGCAAGTGCCGCAAGTGCAGTCGAACTCTATACCGGCGACAGTCAGCGGGCCAAGATGCGAGGTACTTTGAGATTTACGGACCTGGTGGCGCGCGCTACAGCCGGAGAAAGACGTGCTCAGACCACATTAGAGCGAGTTGGCACACACCTGGGAATTGGCATCGGCAACGTCATTTGCGGACTAGGTGTCCCTCGTATCGTCTTAAGTGGAGAGTTGGTTCACGCGTGGCGTTTTATTGAAAATTCCACGCGAGGCGCAATTGGGATGTCTCTCGCTGGTCGTTTATCGAGTTGGTCATTGGAACCGGGCGACATTTATGGTGCGGACTTGGGCGGTGCGTTGGAGGTTGCAATTGAACACTACCTACGGATGTTAGTTGGGAGAAACAAAGCAGCGTAGGGTTTGCAGTCAAACTGACAACGGTGGTGAGGTCATAAGCCCTCGCTACCGTTTATTTTTCTTGTGCGAGTCAAAGAGCTTTGCTGGTGTGCTGCTTTAATACCTTTAGAAACGCTGCGGCTGCTGGTGAGAAGCTTGAAGCTCGCCGATGCGCCGCCCACAGAATGCGGTTATGTGTCAGGCCGCGCACTGGCACACTCGCTAACACGCCGCGCTCGAGCTCTTCACGAACACACATTCTCGGAACGAATGCTAGTCCCACTTTCTTCTGCACAAAACGTTTGATTGTCTCAATCGTAGCAAGTTCTATCGTGATGTTGAGGGGAGTATGTTGTCGAGCAAATGCTTCGATTACTTTCAGACGCGACCCTGACGTGACGTTGTGAGCTACGAACGACTCCTTACCCAGATCCTTCACTTTAACCGACGAACGACCCGCGAGTGGGTGCTTGGGACTCATGATGAGAACGAGTTCGTCCTTCAACACCGGAAAAGCTTCAAGGTCACGGTCGGCAGGTTCCGAGGCCATCAGCGCGAAATCAACATTTCGCTCGAGCACTTCACGAGGTAAACGACTGGATACGTGCCGATAAATCTCGACCTTCACGTCAGGATGTTGTTCTCTAAATGCGAGAATCAAATCCGGCAGCAAGTAGAGAGACGTACTCTCGTTTGCCCCCACCCGGACTCGGCCTCGCTTGAGGCTCTGTAATTCCGCAATGGCTTGTCCGACCTGGTCTCTCAAAGACAGGATTCGCTGGGCGTAGTCGTACACCACCTGCCCTGCTTCCGTCAGCACCGGCGTCTTTTGGGTTCGATCCAAAAGGGGTAGCCCAATCTCCTCTTCCAACCGCCTGATTGCGATACTGACCGCAGGCTGGGTGCGAAAAACTCGGTCCGCAGCCTTCGAGAAACTGCGTTCCTGCACCACTTTCGAGAAATATTCGAGCTGGGCCATCTCCATAGTTACACTTTTGTACCACAAACCACCGTTCGGCGTCGATGAGTGAGATTTATTATTATCTTAAAAGAATAAATTTTACAGTCCCTATGGCTACAGGATAGAGTGCTTTCAGTTCACGAAACGGGCGCGTTTCTGAAGCGCCGCGTGACTAATTGGCTAGCCATAGCTTGGTTTTTGTTCCACTAGGGGATAGCAACGCGGGCCATCAATCATTTCGGTTGATGGCCCGATTGATTCGTTCAGGTACTTCCATGATTGCAGAGCGACTCATGAAGAATGCCGGTGTTCAAGTTACGCCCCCTGACGATCTGTCATTGCCCACCGGTGCAGAGATACTTATCGAGGCACTCTGCTATGAAGGTGTCGATACCATCTTCGGATACCCGGGCGGAGCAGTTCTCCACATCTATGACGAACTCTGGCGCGCACGCGAACGCATCACACACTACCTTGTCAGGCACGAGCAAGGCGCCGTGCACATGGCCGAGGGTTACGCGCGTTCGACAGGACGAGTTGGAGTGGTCCTGGTAACGTCAGGTCCAGGTGCTACAAATGCGGTGACCGGGATTGCGAACGCTTACATGGATTCGACGCCGATTGTAGTTATCACTGGCCAAGTGCCAAAACATCTGATCGGAACTGACGCATTCCAGGAAGTCGATACGGTTGGTATTACTCGACCGTGCGTCAAACATAACTACTTAGTGCGGGATGTTCACGATCTCGGTGCGGTTGTGCGGGAAGCTTTCCATCTCGCGCG
This sequence comes from Pyrinomonadaceae bacterium, assembly GCA_035257465.1. GTDB lineage: Bacteria > Acidobacteriota > Blastocatellia > Pyrinomonadales > Pyrinomonadaceae > PSRF01. Next base: position 6,896 of record DATEXA010000506.1, read on the forward strand.
GACAGGTCGTCCCGGGCCAGTAGTAATCGACATTCCAAAGGACGTCACGGCGACCCGGACTTCTTATTCACGTTTGGACCATGTTAGTTTCCCCTTCACAGATATCCGGCAAACTCCTTCCAAAGCGGACGTAGCTCGGGCGATGACGTCGATTCTAAACTCCCGTCGGCCGGTGCTATATGTGGGTGGCGGTATTGCAAATTCTTCCGCTGATGAGTCGCTGCGTCAGTTTGCCGAAAAGCTTCACTTGCCGGTCACTCCCACTTTGATGGGATTGGGCGGTTTCCAGTCGGGTCACCAACTTAGTCTCGGTATGTTGGGAATGCATGGAACGTATGCCTCCAACATGGCAGTGTCAGAAAGCGACCTGTTAATTGCTGTCGGTGTTCGTTTCGATGATCGAGTGACTGGCAAACTGGCGACATTTGCACCGCACGCGAGTGTTATTCATGTTGATATTGATCCGGCAAACATTGGAAAGAACGTCGCGCCGACTTTAAGCATTGCAGCTGATGCCCGGGCGGTACTCGAGGCATTTCTCGATTACGCAGCACAGTTGACCGATGTGGAGTTGGCGCAGAGTGTCGGTGCTCGAGAACTGTGGTGGGAACGAATTCGAGGTTGGCAGCACTCACAACCACTTCGCTTTTCAGGTTCAAAGAGTCACATCAAACCGCAATCCGTGATTCGAGAGTTGCACCGGCTAACTAAGGGCGAAGCGATCATCACGACCGACGTTGGTCAGCATCAAATGTGGGTTGCACAATTCTATCCGTTTACAAAGACTCGCCAGCTGATCACGAGCGGCGGCCTTGGGACGATGGGTTTTGGACTGCCTGCTGCCGTGGGTGCGCAACTGGCTTTTCCGGATCAAGTGGTTATCGCCGTAGTTGGGGACGGTGGTTTCCAGATGACGAACCAGGAGCTCGCGACTGCGGTTCAGTACAACCTGCCCGTCAAAATAGTGATCATGAATAACGGGTACCTGGGCATGGTTCGTCAGTGGCAAGAAATGTTTTATGACCGCACCTATTCGGAAGTGGACATCTCAGTAGCGCCCGATTTCGTAAAGCTCGCAGAGGCCTATGGCGCGGCTGGATTTCGCGCGACTCGGCCGGAAGAACTATCTGAAACTTTGGCAGCGGCGCTAAACCACAAGGGTGTCGCGGTAATCGACATTGTTGTGTCAAAAGAGGAGAACGTTTTTCCGATCGTCCCGGCAGGCGCAAATGCCAACGACATGATCGTGCAGAACGATGGAGCCTGAAGAGATTGCCAATTTTCGATTGCCAATTGCCGATTGTGGTTTAATCGGTCTACTTTTCCTCTGTACAAACATTGCTTTGACGATTTTTCAAATCGGCAATCGGAAATCTGCAATCGGCAATTCACATGCGTCACACACTCTCAATCATCGTGGCTGATCAACCCGGCGAGCTTTCGCGAATTGTTGGTTTGTTTAGTGCCCGTGGGTTCAACATCGATACGATTTCTGTAGGCGAAACACTGGACCCACATTGGTCGCGTGTGACCATAGTCACGCGTGGCGATGACCGGACAATTCAACAGATCGTAAAGCAGTGCGAACGGCTGGCAAGGGTTCGGGAAGTTCTGGACGTTACAACCCGTCCGCACATCGAACGTGAAATGGCGCTGATAACGGTTTCGGCTAGTGCCGGTGTGGAACGCCAGGAAGTCTTGAGTCTCATCAGTGTCTTTCGTGCGAAGGTGGTCGATATATCTCACACGCAATTGATTGTTGAAGCATCGGGCAATAAAGAGAAAGTCGATACGTTCATTGAACTCCTACGCCCGATTGGCATAACCGATATAACGCGGACAGGTCACATCGCGATTAACCGGCTGGCCGCAAGCGCCGAACTGGCCGCAGAAGAAGAAGAACAGATTCCCCAATTATCGACTTGATCAAGGCATCTCCACAGGAATCGAAAGGACTATTCAATGAATATTTACTACGACAAGGATGCAAACGTCGAAGAGTTAAAGCAAAAGCATATAGCTGTGATTGGCTATGGCAGCCAGGGATTCGCACAATCAAATAACCTTAAAGATTCCGGTTGCAACGTGACAGTTGGTCTTCGTCAAAGTAGCCCATCGTGGGAAAAGGCCGAACAGGCGGGTCTCAAAGTTAAATCAGTTGCCGAGGCCGCAGCCGAAGCCGACATTGTGATGATGCTTGTGCCGGACGAACTCGCACCCGACATCTACACGAAGGAAGTGGCGGAATCAATTACACCAGGCAAGTATCTAGCCTTCTCTCATGGCTTCTCCATTCATTACAAGTTCATTGAACCGCCGTCTGATGCGAACGTTTTCATGGTCGCACCAAAAGGTCCTGGGCATCTCGTTCGTCATGAGTATGTACGCGGCGCTGGTGTTCCCTGCTTGCTCGCGATTAATCAGGATCCAACCGGGACTACTAAAGCAATCGGCTTGGCTTACGCTTCAGCCATCGGTGGCGGCCGCGCGGGAGTCATCGAAACAACTTTTCGAGAAGAGACCGAAACCGATTTATTCGGCGAACAGGCTGTACTCTGTGGCGGCCTCACATCACTCATCAAGGCCGGATTTGAGACTTTAATCGAGGCGGGTTATTCGCCTGAGATGGCTTACTTCGAGTGCTTACACGAAATGAAGTTAATTGTGGATCTTGTCTACGAAGGTGGTATATCGGAAATGCGTTACTCAATATCGAACACGGCACAATACGGCGACATGACACGTGGCCCAGTTGTCGTGAACGACGAGACGAAGCGGCGCATGAAGAGCCTACTCGCCGAGATTCAGTCTGGCGCGTTTGCGCGTGATTGGATGAAAGAAAGTCGAAACGGGCGACCCCGGTTTAATCAACTGGATTCCGAGGCTCGCGAGCATCCAATTGAACAAGTCGGTGCGCGTCTGAGAAAGATGATGCCCTGGCTTTCGGATGGTCGCCTTGTCGACAAAGCAAAGAACTGAGGTAGCAGCGTTTGTCAGAAAAAGATGTTCATGCACGCAGCCACTCCATCACTCGCGGGGTTGAACGAACTCCAAATCGCGCAATGCTTCGGGCAGTTGGTTTTGGTGATGAAGACTTCAAGAAACCGATCGTTGGTGTTGCCAACGGCTACAGCACGATCACGCCCTGCAATGCTGGATTAAACCTCCTCACTGAGCGTGCGGTAGACGCGTTAAGGCAAGCGTCCACCATGCCGCAGACCTTCGGAACAATCACAGTCAGCGACGGAATCTGCATGGGCACTGAAGGGATGAAATATTCCCTGGTGTCTCGCGAAGTCATCGCGGATTCAATTGAAACTGTCTGTCAGGCCCAGGCTGTCGATGGACTGCTGGCAATCGGTGGCTGCGACAAGAACATGCCCGGCGCGATGATTGCCATTGCGCGCTTGAATATCCCTTCGATTTTCGTTTACGGAGGGACAATCAAAGCGGGCAATTACAACGGCGAGGATTTGACTGTAGTAAGTGCCTTTGAAGCGGTGGGTAAGTACTGTGCCGGTAAGATCGAGGAAAACGAATTAGCGGAGGTCGAGCGAAGAGCATGTCCAGGCGCCGGATCTTGTGGTGGGATGTACACGGCAAACACGATGTCGTCAGCAATCGAGGCGATGGGACTGAGTCTTCCCTTCTCCTCTACGATGGCAGCCGAAGACTGCGAGAAAGCCGACAGTGCGGCTGCCTCCGCAAGGGTTCTTGCCGCGGCGATCGACAAAAAGATCTTGCCGCGTCAACTCTTGACCAAAGCTGCATTTGAGAACGCGATCGCAGTTGTGATGGCAGTCGGCGGATCAACCAATGCCGTTCTGCATTTGCTTGCGATCGCCCATGCCGCTGAGGTTGAACTAACGCTTGATGACTTTGAGCGGATACGTAAGCGAATTCCTCTGTTCTGTGATCTAAAACCGTCGGGTCGATACGTTGCAACAGACCTGCATAGAGTTGGCGGCATTCCTCAAGTGATGAAGATGCTTCTGAATCGTGGGCTGCTTTACGGCGATGCACTTACGATCAGTGGACAAACGATTGCCGAGGTGTTGAATGATGTTCCAGTTACCCCGCCAAAGAATCAGGAAGTAATCAGACAATGGGATCAGCCGTTATACGCGGAGGGACACTTAGCAATTCTGAGAGGAAATCTCGCCACCGAAGGCGCTGTCGCCAAAGTGTCCGGTGTTCAGCACCGTCGAATCACTGGTCCAGCTCGAGTGTTTGAATCCGAGGAGTTATGCCTTGCAGCGATCCTGAAAGGCGATATCAAACCTGGCGACGTCATAGTAATTCGCTACGAAGGCCCTAAAGGCGGTCCAGGAATGCGAGAGATGCTGGCGCCGACGTCAGCCATCATCGGTGCTGGCCTGGGTGATACAGTGGGATTGATAACGGATGGGCGGTTCTCCGGAGGCACTTACGGGATGGTTGTTGGCCACGTTGCACCTGAGGCTGCCGTGGGCGGCAACATCGCACTCGTGGAGGAGGGCGATTCGATCACAATCGACGCTGATGCAGGACTACTTTGTTTGAATGTTTCAGATTCTGAACTGGCACGCCGTTACGAGAATTGGCATCCGCCCGAGCAAAGGTACAGCACCGGTGTCCTCGCGAAATATGCAAAGCTTGTAAGCAGCGCTAGTTTGGGCGCGGTTACCGATCTGGATCTCACATCGTAGCTCTTCGCCACACAATCTGTTCCCCACTTGACCGAGCCGCGGCTTCCACCTAAAGTGACTGGCTTCTAATTCACACCATTATCGATTCCAGGAACCAATAACTGTGGCTATACGCATTGAGAATCAGTACGAAGGAAACTTGCCGAAAGGCTCAGTAGAAACCGTTGAAGATGCTTTCAACAGTCTGCCAAGGGAACACACACGAGGTATTGAACGGATTCGCCTTGTTCCATACATATCCGATCCGCGAATCAAAGGATCGTTTCAGGCAACCGAACTCCCCGGTCTCTATCACCCCAAGCAAGGCCCGAAAGGTCCATGGCTGGAAGTCGCTGTCAATGTCTTGCTTCCAATGGACAAACCTTTCCACAAAAGAATCGTCCCCCGTTTGTCATTCAAGAGTAACCTGGTGGCGCTCGTCATTTCGTTAGTCGCGCAACACTACCACCTCACGTTGCGCCATTCTTTGAAGAAAACTCAGCTTGAACCTGCCATTCGTTCATATACCGAAAAGCAGCTGAAACTCTGGAATGAACGGAAACACAGCTTCCGCGCACGGCTATTCAAGCCGCTGCAACCTACATTTGAGAAATGGGCTAAGGGACTTCAGAAGCGAGCTGCGGCTGAGAAGAAAAAGTCGCTCGCCTCAAAGTAGGCTCGAACTAACTCACTTCGTCGATCTCGTCTGCTACTGCTCTCAAGATCAGCGCTACGTCAGAGTCAGGTACATTCGCGCTGCGGAATTTGATTTCCAAATTGAAATCCTTATCAGGTGAAGCATACTTGAAGGTGTAAGGCTTTGTATCGGGAACAACTCGAGGCCCCATTTCCTGTCGTCGCACCTCACGCGCATCGTTGCGATTCAACCCCTTCGACGCAATCTGTTTTGCAAGGCTGAGCATGGTTTCGTCGTCGGGTTGGCGAACAATCTGTAGCAGAGAAGACTTCGCATTGATGTCGGCGCCTTTGCATATCTCTCGGACATCCTCTGGAATTCTCGCAATCGCCATCGCCTCTGTGACGGTTGTTCTGCTCTTTCCGACCTTGCGAGCAACATCGTCGTGCGTGTAGCCAAACCTTTCGCACAGCGCCAATAATCCATCGGCTTCTTCCCAAACCGTTAGATCCTTGCGCTGCATGTTTTCGATGAGAGCGATTTCTGCAATCGTGCCATCATCGACTTCCATCTCAACACACGGCACCTCTTTCAGGCCTGCCCTTTGTGCTGACCGAAAACGGCGTTCTCCAGCGATGATCATCCAGCGGCCTGTCAGGCGATTGGGTTTTACAAGCAATGGTTCCAAAACACCCTTCTCAGCAATTGACGCAGTTAATTCGTTCAAATCGCCAAAGTCCACGCGGGGCTGTTCGGGATTGGGGTCGAGTTTATCGAGAGGAATCATCCGGCCGATTTGTGCAGGCCGGTGTTGTGATAGTTCCTCGACGTAGTGTGCGTCGTGGCGCATTTGTAGGCCAGTGGGTAGTCCCCTCTTAGACACGGCTTATTACCTCTTTGCAAAGTTTTCCGTATTCGATCGCACCTGAAGATGTCGGTGCAAAACTAAAGATTGATTCCTTGTACGCGGGCGACTCTTCGAGTCTCACACTCTTGGTGATAACGGTATCAAAAAGTTTCGGGCCAAATACGTTCCGGATTTGTTCGTATACTTCACGAGCAAGTGTGGTTCGCTTGTCGTGGAGCGTTACGAGAACACCCAACAGTTCAAGATTCGGATTCGGCCTTGCTTTGACCTTCTCGATTGTTTCCAGTAAGTCGTCGGTTCCCTCTAAAGCGAAGTAGGACGATTGAATAGGTATTAAGACATGGGACGCTGCCACTAACGCATTTACGGTGATCAGGCCGAGCGTTGGCGGGGTATCGATGACAATCAGGTCGTACTTCTTACGAAACGGCTCCAGCCGATCCTTCAAACGAAAAGGTGCATCGAAGTCACCAACAAGCTTTGCCTCCAACTTAGCGAGGCTTATTCGCGCGGGAACCAGGTCAAGGTTTTCAACCGGCGTCTTATAAATTGTCTCCTCGATGGGGGCCTGCCCGTCCATCATCAACTCATAGATAGAGCGTTCAACGGTTTGCGGATCAAGAAAAGAAATGGAACTGTTGGCTTGAGGGTCGAGATCCAGAAGAAGGACACGTTTTCCGATACGTGCAAACGCGGCGGCCAAATTGATGGCGGTAGTTGTTTTCCCTACCCCACCTTTTTGATTTGCGATGGCAATTACCATTCGCTGCACTGTGGGTGTCCCGTTATGTGTGGAGTCATGAATCAGTACGTCGAATTGGCCAACTACATTGGCAGATCGCCCGCTTCACCAATTACGTCGGGCCATTCTTCTTCGCCAGTTGTAAGTTCGTTTTCCTCGCCCTCTTCTGTAGGCATGGTGTTTCGAGAAGCTTTGATGACTTCCATGTCAACGAATATAGGACAGTCGGCTCTTAGGGCCAGGGCGATGGCATCCGACGGTCTGGAGTCGAGGCGCATTAACGAGCCATCGCTGTTTCGCATTTCGATTTCCGCAAAGAACGTGTTGTCCTGCAGACGCGTTACTACGACTCGTTCAACTCTAACTCCTAATTCAGTAATTAAGTTGCGCAGCAAGTCGTGGGTCATCGGGCGCGGTGGCGCAATCTTTTCAATCTCCAAAGCGATAGCGTTTGCCTCGTAAGCTCCCACCCAGATCGGCAGCATCGTATCACTCTGAACGTCCTTAAGAATGATGATTGGTGTACCGCTGTTGGGATCCATCATCAAGGCTCGGATTTTTACTTCGATTTCCATAACCGCTAGCCCCTTACGCTAAACACCGGTCGATTTCACCAACGTGCCGTAAAGACTGTTCGGTTTTGCTGTAGTAACCAGCACGTCAACGATCTCACCTTCTAACGATTCATCTCCCTTAAGGTTTACAACCTTGTGGCAGGTTGAGTGTCCCATCAGGTCAGATTCCGACCGCGAACTCCGCCGCTCGGCTAGGACACTAATAGTTTGACCAACGTATGAACTGTACACCTTCTCTTGGCATCTTCGGTGTACATTTTCAAGTTCAAGGAAACGCGCGGTCTTTTCGGACTCTGATACCGTGTCTTCGAAATCGGCGGCCGGCGTCCCACGACGTCTTGAATACTTAAAGATATACAAACCATCGTAAGAACAGTCTTCGATGAGATTGAGTGTTTGACGAAAGTCGTCGTCTGTTTCGCCAGGGAAACCGACAATTACATCAGTCGTTAATGCCAATCGTCGCGTCGAACTCTTGATCCGGGCAATCTTCTCGAGATAGTCACTTCGGTTATGTCCGCGCCGCATTCGTTTCAAAATACGATCACTGCCAGATTGAACCGGCAAATGAACCCAGTTGCATAGATTCTCATTTGCTTCGATAGCAGAAACGATGTCAGGGTGAAAATCGCGCGGGAACGAGGTAGTGAACTTGATCCTCGGAATTCCGGTGGCGGCAACTGCGCGTAGGAGACGACTAAAAGCCGTGGCGCCCGTGAAGTCTTCGAGTCCGCTTTCTATCCCTGGTCGATAACTGTTTACGTTTTGACCAATCAAATGGACTTCTTTATAGCCCAACTGCTGCAGGCTCTTGATCTCATCCAGAATCAGGTTAGCAGGTCGACTTCGTTCTCGACCTCTTGAATACGGCACGATACAGAACGAGCAAAACTTGTTGCAGCCTTCAATGATTGGGATGAAAGCAACGTGTGGCGAATGGCGTTCAACTGGCGAAACTTCCCATGAATCATGTGGATTTCTCTCAGCTAAATCGAACACTCTTCGCTCGCCATCGCGGGCCCTTTGAATGAGGGATGGCAGCCGCTCAGTTGCCCGTGTGCCAACAACTAAATCCACCGTGGACAACTGCTTAAAAATCGATTCGCCTTGAAGCTGAGCTACGCAACCCATCACGCCTATAAGTTTCTTGTGACCTTCATCCGCTGAGTGTATCTCACCTATTCGCGTATAGACTTTGTGTTCCGCCTTTTCGCGAACGGAACAAGTATTTAGAAGAACAACGTCTGCTTCCTGCTCGGAGGAACATAGATCGTAACCGGACGCACGCAAGCCTGTGGCTGCACGCTCAGTGTCAGCGACGTTCATCTGGCAACCAAAGGTCTCGATATAAACGCGTGGTTTCATTCTGCTAAAAACCGATTCAGTGTCGACAGTCTATCAGAAATCATTTGCTTAACGCGATAGCATGAACTTTGTCGATCACGTTCAAACAAAGGTGCGCTTGATTCTTGTTTCGTGCGCGAGTAGTATCGCCTTGTTTAGAAAATCCCAGTAAAAAGAAAGGCTCCTCATGTCCTTTAACAAAATAATTCTCGTGGGAAACCTCGGTCGCGATCCCGAATTGCGATACACGGCTCAGGGAACGCCTGTGTGTTCGTTCACTATGGCAACTAGCGAAAAGCGCAAAGATCGAAATGGTGAATTTCAGGAACAAACGACCTGGTTCAAGGTTACGCTTTGGAATCGTCAAGCTGAAACTGCCTCACAGTATTTGCAAAAAGGTAGGCCTGTTTATATCGAAGGTCGTTTGCGTATAGAAGAGTACACCGATCGTGAAGGGCGGCCTCGAACTTCTCTCGAGGTAACGGCGACTGAAATGCACTTCATCGGTTCACGACACGACGGACACGACGAACAGCCGGCAGGCGAGCGGGCCGTTGCTACGTCGGCAACGTCGACAACGTCGTCAGCCCCTGCACCAACAACCGAACCTGACTTAACAGACGAGGATATTCCGTTCTAGGAACCTGGAAGGTTTTAATCCAAAGCTACGAGGCTGGCGTTGGGCTCGCTTCCTTGCCGGCGGTGCCCCAACGGCCGAAGTGACGAAGTTTGCTATAACGTTTCGACAGTCGCTCCTCCCGTGAACAACTTACTGCCTCGGCAAGACGTTCACTAAGAGCCGAATCAAGATAGCGAGCCGATTGATCGTAGTCATTATGCGCTCCGCCTTCGGGCTCAGGAATGATCTTGTCAACGATACCTTCCGCGTGCAGATGCTGAGCTGTCATGCATAGCTCTTCAGCGGCTCGCGGCGCCTGCGCCGAATCCTTCCAGAGGATTGCGGCGCAGCCCTCAGGGGTGATCACTGAGTAGGTGGCGTTCTCCAACATCATGACTTGGTCTCCAACTCCGATTGCAAGTGCACCTCCGGACCCGCCTTCACCAATCACAGTCACAATGATCGGCACTTTGATCTTTGCCATCTCGCGCAGGTTATAAGCAATGGCTTCTGCTTGTCCGCGTTCCTCAGCATCGATTCCTGGATAGGCACCTGGTGTGTCAATGAAAGTAAAAATCGGACGACCAAACTTTTCGCCGAGTTTCATTACGCGAAGAGCTTTGCGATAGCCCTCAGGTTTAGGCATGCCAAAGTTTCTATAACTCCTCTGTTTCGTGTCACGACCTTTTTGGTGGCCAACAACGATCACAGGCAGACCGTGAAACTTCGCAAGGCCGCACACGATTGCAGGGTCTTCAGCAAACCGCTTGTCACCATGAAGCTCGACGAAGTCTTCAAACAAACGCTCGACGAAATCTAACGTATATGGTCGGTCTGCGTGCCTTGCGAGAAGCACGCGATCGAATGCACTTTTTGGATCATGTTCGGGCGTTACCGACTCCGGCGCAGCCTTTTGTTTCTTCTCTTTTGCCATCTCTTTAATTCTATACCCGGGCCTGGTTTGCGATGCGCTCAATAGCTACCTTGCATCCCAAACTCTTCAATTTCTCTTCCAACTCGCCGCTTCGTCTGATTCGCAGCGCAGGGTTAGCTCTAACCCGAACCAGTGTGCCTCCATCGACCTCAGCTTCCAGCGTAATATCGCAATCGCCGGGATGTGAACTAAGGACGCTGAGTATCGACTCGAAGAGCGACGAGTAGTCCTCGTGCTGTGGCATTCTCAAGATCACAAACTCCGTGCTCTCTGAAGCCGCATCCATTGACTGCACCTGGTCGACGATTATCGTTGGTGGGTTGTCCTCACTCAACTCGAGTCTACCTTTAATGATTGCCGGAGCATCATTCTGAAGCACGGCCGAGTGTTTACGGTATACCTCTGGCCACAGGACACATTTAGTTCCCCCCGCCTCGTCTTCCAAACGAAGCAGAGCGAACTTATCGCCCTTCTTCGTAGTACGGATTTGCAACTCGCCCATGACCCCACCCGCAACGACTCGCGACCCCGTGGTCATAGTTAAAAGTTCTGAGGATTTCACCGCCTTCAGACTTTGGAGCAAATCAAAGTGCTTTTCAAGTGGATGCCCGGTGATATAGAAGCCAAGGGCCGCTTTTTCCGCCGCTAAAAGTTCTGCCGGTGACCATCCCTTTGCGTTCGGCGGAATTTCGTTAGCAAAGTCATTCTCCGACGGGACACTCCCAAACAAACCTGTCTGCCCAAGTAGCCGCTCCTTTTTGGCACGTTGCGATCCAGACAGCGCGATATCGATCGAATTGAAAAGGGCCCCGCGCCAATCACTCGGCGTTCGGCTATCTTTTAGCGAGTCAAAAGCCCCGGCACTAACCAGACTCTCAAAGACCCTCTTATTGAGAGTCGATGTATCGACCCGCTCTGAAAAGTCAAAGAACGACCTGAACGGTCCGTTGTTGCGAGCCTCACAAATTGCCTTAACTGCCGACTGACCCAATCCCTTAATCGCCGTCAGCCCATATCTGATTGCGCCGCTTAAGGGAGTGAAGCCGGAATTGCTCTCGTTGACGTCGGGAGGCAGCAAACTGATCTTTTGTGTACGAAGTTCCTTCGAGTACTTAAACACCTTAGCAGCATCCTGGGCTTCACTCGATAGAACAGCGGCATAGAAATGTTCTGCAAAGTGGGCCTTCAAATAGGCTGTCTGAAACGCCAGGTAGGCATATGCCACACTGTGACTCCGGTTAAAACCATAATCGGAAAATTGCTCCATCAGGGAGAAGATCTTCTCGGCTTTCTCCTGCTTGATTCCCCGTTCGACAGCACCGGTAATGAACTTCACCTTGTGCAATGCCATTTCTTCACGTTTCTTCTTACCCATCGCGCGTCGCATTAGGTCAGCTTCGCTAAGTGTATAACCTGCAAGCTTCTGCGCCAGCTGCATTATCTGCTCCTGATAAACGATGATGCCGTAAGTATTACTGAGAATGTCCTTCATCTCGGGTACCAGGTAGCGAACACTCTTCTTCCCGTGATGCCTGAGGATAAACTCATCAACCATTCCCCCGTCCAAAGGGCCAGGGCGATAGAGAGCATTAAGTGCAGCCAGATCTTCTACACCTTTAGGCTTCAACTTCCGACAGATCTCTTGCATCCCTGAAGACTCAAATTGAAATACTGCCTCCGTCCTCCCTTCCCCAAACACCTGCATAGTTTTAGCGTCATTAAGCGGTATCTCGGCCCAATTAATCCCCTGACCAAGCAGCTGTTTAATGCTAATTAAGCAGTCATTTATAACGGTTAAAGCGGTAAGCGCTAAGAAGTCCATCTTAAGCATGCCTGTCTTCTCTAGATCAGACATGACATATTGAGTGGTGAGTTCTTCTTTGCCGGAGACGGCAATGGGTATGAGTTCCTGAAGCGGCAGCGGCGATATTACGACGCCTGCAGCGTGGACGGACGAATGGCGAGCACAGCCTTCGAGCCGCCTCGCAATCTCAATAATCTCTCTGACCTGAGGATTCGTCTCGATCTCACGTTTTAGTTCAGGGACTTGCTCAAGAGCCTGAGTAATGCTGACATTCCGGCCCCTTACCGGTGGCGGAATCATCTTCGCAATTCGGTCCACCTCTGAGTACGGAACTTCAAGTGCCCTCCCAACATCCTTGATTGCCGCCTTGGAGGCCAAGGTTCCAAATGTGATGATCTGACAAACCGAGTCCCGCCCGTAAAGATCGGCAACGTGGTTAATAACCTCGCCACGACCTCGGACGCAGAAATCGATGTCGATATCAGGCAAAGAGACTCTGCCGGGGTTAAGAAATCGCTCGAACAGCAGGTCATACTGCAGCGGATCGACGTCAGTAATCTCCAAACAGTAGGCGACGAGGGAGCCTGCAGCTGAACCGCGACCCGGTCCGACCGGGATTGAGTTCTCCTTCGCGTATCGTACAAAGTCCCAGACAATCAGAAAGTATCCAGCGAAACCCATCTGCTTGATCATCTCAATCTCATTAGAGAGACGAGTCTGATAATCAGCGATTGGTTGTTTCAACTCGCCGCGGGTCGCCTGTGTCTCCCACACTGTTTGGCGGCGTCGTTCAAATCCGCCGCGAACGACTTTCTCGAAATAGTCATCAGCCGAAAGCCCTTGCTCAGATTCCGGAATGGGATACTTCGGGAGATGATTGACGTTCTGAGGGAGTGAAAGGTCAATTCGTTCAGCAATCTCGACTGTGCGTGTTAATACTTCTGGGAGTTCGTCACCAAAAATCCGCCACATCTCCTCCGGGGAGCGCACATAGAAATTGGGACTGGCATAACGTAGTCGGTTCGTATCGTTGACGGTCTTTCCCGAACCGATGCAAAGCAAGACATCATGAGCCCTGGAGTCTTCGGGCATCAGGTAGTGAGCATCGTTTGTCGCAACGAGGGGTACTCCCGTTCGTGCTGAGAGTTCAACCAGGGATTTTCGAATCCGCCGTTGCGCATCAAGACCATGTTCCTGAATCTCGAGAAAGTAGTTCCCTTTACCGAGAATCTCTTGAAACTCAATCGCCGCCGCAGCCGCTTCGTCACACTTCTCCTGAGCTAGAAGAGCGGAAGGCACACCGGACATACATGCCGACAAACCGATCAACCCTTTGCTGTGCTGAGCCAGGAGTTCTTTATCGATTCGCGGCTTGTAGTAAAACCCTTCGGTGTATGCCTTCGACGAGAGGCGAACGAGGTTCTGGTAGCCCTCGTAGTTCTGCGCGAGAAGAATCAGATGAAAGTTTGCTTTTTCGCCTGCGCCCGTTGCTGCTTTATCTTTACGGCTTCCGCGAGCAATGTAAGTCTCACAACCTATGATCGGCTTAACCCCGTGATTCTTCATGGCGTTGTAAAACGAAATCGCGCCAAACATGTTGCCGTGATCCGTCATGGCACACGCCGGCATGCCAAGTTCTTCAACTCGGTTTGCAAGTGGCTTGATCTGAATCGCGCCGTCCAGAAGGCTGTAATCAGTATGAAGATGGAGGTGTACGAATTGACGATCCGGCATTATTCCCCGTTAACGTTTCCTGTTATGAATTGCCGATGATAACGATTAGTTTGAGATGGTTAACTATACAACATATCGAGTGACAGCTCGTATTGGCGACTGCATGAAAATCACTCCCACTCGATGGTTGAAGGCGGCTTGGAACTGATGTCATAAACAACTCGATTAATCCCGCGGATCTCGGAAACTATGCGACCAGAAACTCGCGCCAGGAGATCGTGAGGTAATCGTGCCCAGTCTGCAGTCATTCCATCAACACTCGTGACCGCTCGGATCGCAACAACACGTTCATAAGTACGCTCATCACCCATCACGCCGACAGTGGAAACAGGTAGAAGTACCGGAAACGCCTGCCAAACGGAGTTGTATAACTCAGCGAGGCGTAGTTCCTCATCGAGGATTCTGTCGGCAGCTTGTACGAGTTTGATTTTCTCTTCTGTTATGTCGCCAATAATCCGTACAGCCAAACCTGGTCCAGGAAAAGGGTGCCTGCCCAATATCTCCTCCGGCACATCCAGTTCCCTTCCAATCAGCCTCACTTCGTCTTTAAAAAGCTCGCGAAGTGGTTCGATGAGTTTTAGCTTCATCTTCTCAGGCAAGCCACCGACGTTGTGATGACTTTTAATCACCGCAGAAGGACCGCGAACTGAGACAGACTCAATCACATCCGGATACAAAGTCCCCTGAACAAGGTAACCGACATCTCCCAATCGCTTTGCTTCCTCATCGAATACCTCAATGAATACTCTGCCAATCGTCTTTCGCTTCTCTTCGGGATCAGTCACACCGCGCAGGGCTCTGAGGAACTTTTCGCCTGCGCGTACGCCCACAATGTTCAGATCCATGCTTTGCTTGAGCAATAACAGTGTCGACTCAAACTCGCCTTCGCGAAGCAAACCGTTATCGACGAAGATGCACGTCTGCCGATCGCCAACCGCTTTATGAACTAACGCGGCAGCGACTGTGGAATCAACACCTCCAGACAAACCTGAGACCACGCGACCTCGATCGCCTAACTCTGCGCGGATCCGCTCGACCTGTTCATCTACGACAGCTTCGGGCGACCAATCTCCGCGACAATCACAAATTGAAAAGAGAAAGTTACGCAGCACCTGCGCGCCCAATGGCGTGTGGGCCACCTCAGGATGAAACTGAACTCCGAAGATAGCGCGCGACTCATCCTCCATCGCATTTAGCGCGTCATCAGTAAGCGCAGTTTGTTTGAATCCAGGTGGAACCTCAGTGACATGATCGCCGTGGCTCATCCAGACATCCATTTCCTGCGGCAGTCCACCGAACAGTCGGCTCGTCATGTCGAGAACTTTCAGACGCGCGTAACCAAACTCCCGATTAGGGGATGCCACGACTTTACCGCCGAGTTCTTCAGCAAAAACCTGAAAGCCGTAACAGATGCCTAACTTTGGGCAGTTGATTGAGTCGAGTAGGTCGTCGTGAGGTTTGGGCGCACCTTGATCGTAAACAGATGATGGTCCGCCAGAGAATATTACTCCCTTAGGAGAACGGGCATTGATTGTCTCAATCGCAGCATTGAATGGAAGAATCTCACAATAGACGCCTGCCTCTCTGACGCGACGGGCGATAAGCTGAGTGTACTGAGATCCGAAGTCAAGTATTATTACGGTTTCATGCTGGCTAGCGTTGGTCAAGAAAACCTCTGGCTGAGTTTTGGTGTCAATGCTGGAACGAAAGAGTGGCAGATTATACTTTTCGCATTAGCGAACGCAAAACGAGCGACTGACTGTTTTCGTAAATAACAAATGATCATGAGGGATTCAAAAGAACTGTTCTTCAAGAGACCTTTTAGAGTATTCGCAAGTCTCCTCTTGTTGTTGCTGACGGTACTACCTGCACTGGCTGTTAATGGTGACGTCGTGCTATCTGAGCCTTTGACAGTACGATGGCGCTATGAATCGAGTGTAACGCTCAACCTAACTCCCGCCTTTGATAATGAACGAGTGTACCTACCGTTAGCAGGGGGAGTACTTGTCGCCCTGAACGCGAAGGACGGACAACTGTTCTGGCGATCTGAGATTGGTGGCGAACTCTCAGCGTCTCCTGCGGCAGATGAATCCGCAATCTACGTGGCTTCCGAGATTCTCGAGGTCGGCTATGCACCGAGTAACTCCTCGGGAGTGTTGCGCGCACTTGGAAGAGAAGGAGGAGTTACCCAATGGCTAACACCTCTCGTAAAGCCTCTCCGGGGAGCAATGGCTGTAAGCGGCAACAAACTCTTTGCCGGCGGAGGTGATGGACGCGCCTACGCATTCGATAAGAGAACCGGCGGTGTCTATTGGTCAATTCCCTTTTCATCATCATTCAGCGGAGCCCCTGTAGCAAAAGACGGGCGTGTCTATTTTGGGAGTGAAGACGGAACGCTTCTCGCCCTTGAGGAAGCAACTGGAAAAGTTATCTGGCGGTACAGAACCAAAGGTGCAATTCGAGGGCCGGTTGCTGTTTCGGCAGGAATCGTGTTTTTCGGTTCAAGTGATGGCTACGTCTACGCAGTTCATGCTGACAATGGTCATCTGGACTGGAGGAAGCGTACCGGAGCCGGCGTTGAGGCTGTTTTGCTAAGTGGCGAAACACTGCTTGTCGCGTCGCTTGATAATTATGCTTACTTACTAAACCTGAAAGGATCGATGCTTTGGAAGAGACTCTTGCCCGGCCGCATATCTGCTCAGCCGCTTGCAGTGCAGGAGGCGGCGCTCTTCACACCGCTCTCCAGCTCAACAGCAATAGTTTTGGCTTTGCGGGATGGGAAACAGGTGAATACGCTTCCGACTGGTGAGGAGATGACTAGTTCAGCATCGCCGATTCTTGTTGGAGACGTGGTTTTTGTTACGACTGAACATGGACTGGTCGCTTTTGCCAGACCGGCAGAAGCGAGTGTAAAGCAGAATCGTCAGTGACCCGACCTAGTTACCGGGTTGGTCTCCATCTTAGTTTCAGGAGCCTCACCTCGCCGCCAGAACATGCTGAACACTCTTGATAGCAGACCATGAAAGATGTAAGCGATAACAATCCCAAGCAGGATGTACTGCGAATACAACACAATTAATCCGCCGATAGCTAGCACCAGGATTATCGTCCTCATGCTACGACTACCAGTACCCACGGTTTTGAAACTTGAAAAGCGCAGGGTACTAACCATCATCAAACTTAAGAGTCCCACCAACAACATCAGTAGGCCCGAGTAAATATATGCCCGTTCGGCGCCGTAACCAATTAAAGGCATTGGCACAAAGTGAACGATTGCGGCGATCAATCCTCCGGCGACGGGGATTGGCAATCCAACAAAACTCTTCTTGTCGACTTTAATTGTGCCCGCTGCAACAATTCTCGGGCGCGACGCCTGAACATTAAACCTAGCCAACCTAAAAGCGCCGCACATCAAGTACATGAATGAGATGAACCAGGACAGCTGATGAAGATTAGTGCCCTCTGTCAAACTTGCTCCGTATCCCCATACATACGCGAGGACCGCAGGGGCAAGACCGAAGGTCACTACGTCAGCGATTGAATCGAGTTGTATCCCGATCTCCGTGGTCGTTTTCGTCATCCGGGCAATTCGACCGTCCAGCATGTCAAACAGCACAGCAAAGCCAATTGCAATTGCGGCTTGATCAAATCGTACAGCAGCTCCATTCAGGTCGGGATTTGGCCCGGCAAGGAACTGAAACGCCCGCAACGAAGCCATCACGGCGAAGAAGCCCATGCCTATGTTCGCTGCGGTGAAGACCGAAGGTATTAAGTAGACGCCTTTTCGGAGTCCTCTCCGTGGAGGATTTGGCGTTTCCAGTTCGACTTGCTCACCGTGAGCAGTACTCATGAGATTCTCCCAATCACTGTGGTGCCGCCACGTACTCGCGCACCTTCCGAGACAATGATTGTTACATTCGGCGGTAAGATCACGTCAGTGCGGGAACTAAACTTGATCAGTCCAAAACGTTCTCCAAGGCTCACATTATCGCCCTTCTTCTTCCAGCAGACTACCCGGCGAGCAAGTATTCCAGCGATCTGCTTACAAACGATCGTAATCTTCTCGCCCTCAATCGAGAGAATGTTTTGTTCGTTTACTAAACTCGCCTTCTCGTTAGTCGCCATCAGGAATTTGCCGGGTGAGTAAACAACATCTGTGATCTTACCCGGAATTGGAGAGCGATTAATATGAACATCCAGTGGCGAAAGAAAAATACTGATGACGGTTGAAGACCTTTCCTGGTCGGGTGAAAGCGACCTTATGCTCGTGACGCGGCCGTCTGCCGGTGCAACAACAACATCAGGTTCATCTGGCGGCTGACGCATTGGATCCCGGAAGAAGAAAGCCATAAAGATGGCCAGGAAAACCAGAAGTGCAAAAATGTACCAAAGACTTAACACTGCCGCTACGATGGCCAATATGAGCGGTATTGTTATGAACGGAATACTTTCTCGAACGATACTGACGTTAAATGACAATGACTTGCCTAACTCCTATTTTGCAAAAAGGGGACGTGTACTTTGATTCCACGTCCCCTACGGTGCTGTGAGAAATTGTCTTCGGCGCAGACTAATGACTCAAACTGTGAGATTTCTGGTATTGAGTCATTATTGAATACATTTGATCCTTGAGGGCTAGTTTTTTCTTCTTGAGCGTGGTCTCCTCCAACTGTTCTTCATAACTCGGATAGGCTAGCGCTGATAATTCAGTAAGACGTTCTTCGTACTTATGATGCTCCCTGGCTAATTCTCTAAATTCCGGATCCCGATTAATCAACTCTTCCTTCAGACTATCCGTGGTTGCGATGTCCATTTCGTGCATGTCTCCTTTCAGACGATGGGAATGGCAGGACTGTTTTTGGAGGCGAGGGCTCAAAGCCTCCATCGGATTGTTTCGCACAGAAAAATGTTAGCCCAACACCCTGACCAAATCAAGCAGGTAGTTGCTTCAAAACGAGGCTCATTACGACCGCATCTTCTGTCGGATCGGAATAATAGTTTGTCCGTCGGGCAATCGCTCTAAAACCGGCCTGTTCATACAGCGCCTGCGCGGCTTTGTTTCCGCTCCTAACTTCCAAAAAGGCGGTACTTACGCCTAAGTGGCGGGCTTCTTCTATGATTTGTCTAAGCAACGCTCGCCCAATCCCTCGTCGCCGGTACTGCTCTCTAACTGCAACGTTGTTGATATGCAGCTCACCCGCCGTTTCTCTTGCGACAATGTATCCGGCGATGCGGCTATGTTCGAGTATAGGTGATTTCTTCGGTAGGGCGATGAGCAGTAGATTGGGGTTTCCAGACTGCAGTTCCGCATAATAAGCTGCCCAACCCCACTTGCTCAATCCAGACTCTTCTTCAATCGCCACGACCTCCAGCAGATCGTGCTCCGACATTCGATTGATCAAAATCTCATCAACCGCATAACTCACCTTTTTCTCAATAATAGACATCACAACTTCAATTCAGCATCTGAAGGCCGAACATAAATTGCACGTAAGTCATTCGGCCTAGCATCCATTACCTGCAGCCGTGACAAAGCTAATGATGCGACGTGCTGAGCGAGATAGGAAGTGGGCTTTACAGTTCTCCAGCCATCGGTACTTTCTTCTGTTCCCGCTGCCTCGGTAAATTGATAACCCTTTTGGATTGCTGATTCACGTATGAGACCTGCATAGAGGTCAGCTCCCTCACCAACCCAGCAAATGTTACTAAGTGTTCTGTACTTCTTAATAATCTGCGTTGGCGACAAATGCGCCGGTTGATCCAGGGCGGTCACAACCCCTTCGCTGGAAGTAGAAAACAGCTGCACAAAAAGTTCGCCTCGTCCAGCTGGCAAGAGTGCAACCGTTGCGTCTGAAGATCCGGCCGTGTGTGCGATCGCTTCCAGTGTCGGAACACCGACGCAAGGCCGATGAAGAGTCTCCGTCAAAGCTTTTACAGTGGAGATTCCAATCCGAAGGCCGGTGAAACTGCCAGGCCCTGTAGCAACAGCGAAAATATCTATATCGCGAATCGTTAGATTAACGTTCGACAGCAGAATGTCTGTGTCCGCCAACAAAGTGTTGGAGTGCGACACTTCCGGATCGCCGCCGCTAGATGCCAGAACGTTCGAGTCTTTCAAAATGGCAATGCTACCAGCGCGCGTTGCAGTTTCAAGACTCAGTAGGAGCTGCTGTGATTCCATAGGAGTCAAGAATAAGACATTTCCTGCGGCCTTTATAAGGAGAAAGCGCAACTGGAGAGAAGATGGGTCCCTAAACTGATTGTTGTCTGCGTCTCTTGAAGTCCTCTATCGTCTTGTCTAACCCTTCACGCAATGAAATCGTAGGGTTCCATCCGAGCAATTCCTGAGCCCGAGTTATGTTGGGCTTGCGTTGTTTCGGATCGTCTTCGGGCAAAGGCAGGTACTTAAAGCCAGTGTCGGCTCCGATGATCCGCATGACCTCTTCTGCAAGTTGTTTGATCGTAAATTCTCCGGGATTACCGAGATTAACCGGTTGATGAAAACTATCTGCGTTCATCAGCCTGATTAGGCCTTCTAACAAATCGTCCACGTAACAGAACGAACGTGTCTGTTGACCTTCACCATATAGCGTCAAGGGTTCTCCACGCAGCGCTTGCACAATAAAGTTAGAAACGACACGACCGTCATCTTCCAACATGCGTGGTCCGTAGGTGTTGAAGATCCTGGCAATCCTGATATCCACATTATTCTGACGGTGATAGTCCGTCATCAAAGTCTCAGCCAAACGCTTTCCTTCGTCGTAGCACGAGCGCAAGCCGATCGGATTAACATTTCCCCAGTAGTCCTCTTGCTGCGGATGAATCAGCGGATCCCCGTAAACTTCAGAGGTAGATGCTTGAAGGATCCTGGCTCGAACACGCTTTGCGAGTCCGAGCATATTGATCGCTCCCATGACACTCGTCTTGACTGTCTTTACCGGGTTGTACTGGTAATGAACTGGTGACGCCGGGCACGCGAGGTTGTAGATCTGATCCACTTCCAGGAGGATCGGTTCAGTCACATCGTGTCGTATCAACTCGAAGCGTGGATTGTCGAGCAGATGCATGATGTTTTCACGCCTGCCCGTGAAGAAGTTATCGAGACATAGGACTTCGTGACCTTCGCCCAGAAGTCTTTCGCCGAGATGTGAACCGATGAAGCCTGCACCGCCGGTGATTAGTATGCGCATAAAGGTCAATTTCGAGTTTAAGGGTTCGAGTTTCAAGTTTATTCTTCGTCAATGTAGCCTTGGTCGAGCGCTACATAACTAACATCGACTTTGTTGACGTTCCGAGTTTAACGCTGAGGCGCTTAGAACGCAGAGGCGACGCAGAGAAATCCCAGGAAGCTAAAGCGTATCGGACATCAACTCATCAACCATCTCACACCACAAGTGACCGATAGTGATATGCGCTTCCTGTACGCGCGCAGTGCGCTGCGACTCTACAACAACTGAGACTTCGCACGCTGACGCTAATGGCTCGGCCGCTGCACCAGTCAACGCAATAGTTCGACAACCCAACTCGCGCGCCTTTGCAACAGCCTTCAAAACATTCGGAGACTTTCCGCTCGTACTTATAGCGATGAGGACATCACCCGCTTGAGCCAAACCTGCGACCTGGCGTGCAAAAACTTCATCGAAACCAAAATCGTTACTTATCGCCGTTAACGCGGAAGTGTCAGTGGTCAGCGCGATCGCGGGAAACGAGCGCCTGGATTTTTCGTAACGTCCGACTAGTTCAGCGGCAATATGTTGGGCGTCGGCCGCACTTCCTCCATTTCCACAAACGAGCACCTTCTTACCGCTCTTAAGAACGTCGATGATCACTTGCCCGGATCGTTCGATATCGAAGAGTGTCGACCCAAGAAGAGTTTGAAAAGTTTCCAGGTGCTCTTGGAGAGAATCGGAGAGAAGACGTGCTGCAGTGGATTCGTTTGAATTCGATGGAGTACTTTCCACGGTTTGGTTCAGTCACTTGTTCTTCTCTCTGCCTCTCTGTGTCTCGGTGGCTCTGTGGTTTACCAGGAAGCGTTGTTTACCACAAAGTCACCGAGACACAGAGGGCACAGAGATTTATCACACAGCTCTTTTTGACCTCAAAGTTATCATCCCATAATCTCCGAAACAGGCACTGCAAAGTAGCATAAATCTGTCTGGTTTAGTAATTCACAAATTCGATGATGCCAAGGCTCGACAAACGAAAAGTTATCGGAGATTATTCGACCCACCTTACTCACATATGAATGTTTCAAATCCAACGCCGATGCTGCGGCAGTATCAGGAACTAAAACAGCAACACCCCGGTACGCTTTTGTTCTTTCGTCTGGGTGATTTCTACGAACTCTTTTTCGACGATGCCGTCGTTGGCTCGCGTGAGCTGCAAATCACTTTAACTGCGAGGCAAAAAGAATCCGGCAACCCCATCCCAATGTGTGGCGTTCCACACCATTCGGCGGCCAACTACATAGCTCGCCTCGTTCGCAAAGGTTTTCGAGTTGCCATCTGCGAACAGACCGAGGAGGCTGGAAAGACTAAGAAGCTGGTGCGCCGCGAAGTCGTTCGCATCGTCACGCCCGGTACGCCAATCGATCCACAACTTCTCGAAGCGCGTGAGTCAGTCTTCCTTGCTGCAATCTGCAGTGCAGGAGAAACCGTCGGTGCTGCGTTTCTCGATATTTCAACGGGCGAGTTTCGCGTTACGCAGGAAACCGGCCGTGACTCATGGACGCGCATTCGCGCCGATTTGGAATCGTTTGCCCCACGTGAATTGCTCTTCCCCGCATCGCTCGCAACACTGATCAAATCCGGACTCACCGGAAAAGTTCACACTGCCCCACTGCCACTCGATCAAAACTCTTCTTCGAGTGTCACCGTGCAATCTGATCTGGTTTCCGCATACGAGTACGGCATTGCTTCTACGTTGACTCCCATCGAAGACTGGCAATGGCAAAAGGACGACTGTCACAACCTTCTGCTGGAACACTTCAAAGTCAAAACGCTCGACGGCTACGAGTTGATTAAGAAAGATGAAGCCATTCGCGCAGCAGGAGTCTGCTTGCGTTATGCACAGGAGACTCAACGTGCCGCAGCCGCTCATGTCACAGACTTGGTTTACTTCGAACCACAAGACCACCTCGTGCTTGATAGCGTCACTGTTCGGAACCTTGAACTCGTCGAATCTCTAGCAGGTGGTAGCGGGCGCTCGTTACTGCAAGTGATTGATCAAACGGTTACCGGCATGGGCGGGCGGCTTTTGCGCTCGTGGCTGTTGCGACCGTGCGTCAAGCGTGGCGAAGTCGAGGCGCGCCTGGCAGCGGTTGCAGATTTGGTTTCGGCGCAGCGAGTCCGTGACAGACTTCGATCTCTTTTGAAGGAAGTTTCAGATCTCGAACGTGTTCTGGGTCGTGTGAGTCTGGGTTCCGCAACTCCTCGCGACCTGGTCGCGATGTCGCGCTCTCTCAATCAAGTTCCCGAGATACGCGAAGCACTGACCGGTTTGTCGTCGTCAATGTTGCAGGTGCTCGCTGAGAACACTGACGAACTACCTGACATTCGTTCACTCATCGCAAACGCTATCAACGACGACCCACCGATAAAACTCACCGACGGCGGCGCAATTCGTGAAGGATACTCCGCTGAACTCGACGAACTCAGGTCAGTAAGCACTAACGCCAAACAGATCATTGCCGCAATGGAAGCGACCGAACGCACCCGCAGTGGTATTGGCAATCTGCGGATTCGTTTCAACGGCGTCTTTGGTTACTTCATCGAAGTTTCTAAAGCGAATGCCGTTCGCGTCCCCTCCGACTACGAGAGACGTCAGACTCTCGCAAACGCTGAGCGTTTCACCACACCCGATCTTCGCGAAGTGGAAAAGAAAGTCCTTGGCGCAGAGGAACGAATAATCCAGCTCGAGACAGAACTCTTCACCGGAATCTGTCGCCAGATCGCTGCTGAGACAAAACGCATTCAGCTCACCGCTCGAGCACTCGCAGCGCTCGACGCTTTATCGTCCTCCGCGGAAACGTCGGCGCGGCGTCGCTTCGTACGTCCAGTCGTGCACGACAGTGATGAACTCGAAATCGTGCAGGGTCGTCATCCGGTAATCGAGGCGTTCAGCGATGAGCCCTTCGTCCCGAACAGTATTTATCTAAACAACTCGACTGATCGTCTGTTGATAATCACCGGGCCTAACATGGGTGGGAAAAGCACCGTGCTAAGGCAGACAGCCCTCATCTGTATCCTTGCCCAGATGGGATGTTTCGTGCCTGCGGAACGAGCGCGCTTGCCGCTGCTCGATCGCATTTGGACGCGAGTGGGTGCATCTGACGATTTGACGAGGGGTCGTTCGACATTCATGGTCGAGATGACTGAGACCGCTGCGATCCTACACAGCTCAACTCCAAGATCACTGGTTCTCCTGGATGAGATTGGAAGAGGAACCGCTACGTTTGATGGCTTGTCGATCGCGTGGGCAGTTGCCGAGTATCTGCACAACTCGCCTGAACATGCTGCTAAGACGTTGTTCGCAACTCACTATCACGAACTTACCGGGTTGGCCGAGCGTCTTCCCGGCGCACAGAACTATCAAATCACCGCTACCGAGCGCGAAGGCGAAGTCGTCTTTTTACATCGACTCGAACGCGGGCGCGCGTCAAAGTCTTACGGCATCGAAGTCGCACGACTCGCTGGTCTACCTCCCGCAGTGTTAGCGAATGCTCGAGAGGTGTTGGAAAGATTGGAACGTTACGAGTTGGAAGTCTTTGCAGATGAAGACACGCAGGTTGAGGCGGAAGAAACCGTTTCAGTCAGGGCAGCTGCGGCAGACAGCGCTCTGGAGAAAGCAGCGAGCCGAGCGGGACGACGCAAAGCTGCCGCACAAGCCTCGCTGTTTGATTTAGCTAATCAAAAGGTGATCGAAGAGATTCGAACTGTAAACAATTCGCTCTCTAGTGAAGAAGCGAAGGCTCTGTTGCTGAAGCTTCGGGACGAACTGCTATAGAAACGAACACTAGTTTTGAACAAGTAAGGAAGGTGGTTTACCCCCGCTGCCCGCTACCAATAGACCCATAGCATCTTCTCAGCAAAGCAGCGGGGGTAAACCACCCTTACTTGTCCTGGGTGAGTTAGTTATCCTTTTTTGACTGCTATTACTTCTTCAGCGGGACGTCACTCACTCTAAACCAATCACCAGTGCCATCATTCGTTTTCAACATCCGAATAATCTCGTCGTAATTAAACGGTCGTGCGCCACGACGTCCAAACACTGAAATCTGATTCCCACTCTCGTCAACAGCTCTATCGCGATCCAACGGCTTTGACACCGCAAGCGCATCGCCCTTTGTCTTAAACGTCGCGATCAGCACTGGTCGAGGTCGTGGGCTAAACCCGGCATATTCCGGCATCGTCTCTGGTGAAGTGAGTTGCAGAATCCGCAGACCATTCTTTCCATCGGCAACGTACGCAAACAGGCTCGCATTCGTCATTGCTATCTTGACTTGACGTGCATCGCTGAGTTTCCCGTTCGCGTTGAAGGTTTGATCGAGTCGAGGATGTTCCGGCTGCTCGATGTCCACAATCGCGACTCCATCCCTCCCATTCGCAATATAGGCGTAGGTCCGCGCTAGATAGACATCGCGGGCATCTGACATTGGCACAACAGCACCGTCAACAATTCGTGCTTGCTCCGGTTGCGTTACATCGATCACTTTCAGCCCTTCCTGATCGACGACGAACGCGTAACGAAATTGAATTGCAATCGCCCGGGGGTTCCGAAGAGAAACTCGATTAACAATCTTCGGGTTCAGTGGATCATCGATACTGACGATTACGACCGCACTAGGGGTCGCTATGTAAGCAAACTTTCCAGCAATCGTTATGTTGCTTGCTCCAGTTAGAGCGCCATCCGGATTGAACGCGCCGCCACGATACTTTGCTGGATCCAGTGCGCGCTTGAGGTAGTTGTTAAGTGGATCACCGTCGAGCAGTGTGGCGGCGTTAACAGGAATTAAGCCCTCGTATTTATCAACAACGTACAGATAAGCGTACAGCGGATGAATTGGCTGCTCGTCGTTGATTAGCTGCTTGCGAGCCTCGCCTGTCAGCATACTGGCCCGGATCGGATCGATCATCGAACCATCAGCCTTCACACGCCATCGCGCTGGATCGACCGCCAACGTCGTGGGCGCCGCAACCGCAGTTGCATATTTCGTCTTGACCCAGAACTTCTGACCGAAGCGCGAGACAGGAGAGGTCGTGATTCGCTCCGAGAATCCTTTTTGATCGATCTGCGCCACATCGTAAACACGCAACCCACCTTCTCCAGCCGCAACGTAGGCGTACTCTCCACGCAGTTGCACCTGTAACACGTGCGGATTTCCAACGTGTTCATACGCTGTCTTCAATTCACTGCCGTCGCGAACAAATTCTTCGTAGTCTGCCGGGTACGCAATTTTTTGAAGTGTGCTTCCGATCACTGCCTGAGGTTCTGAATGTTCGGTAGCAACGACAACTTCGAGGCTGTCGCCCGCTGCCACATAAACATACCGGCCCATGAAATTAACGAAGTTTGTTCCCTGCAGGAGTAACTGGGCCAGCCAGGCATTGTTGTCATTCTTCTGCGACACGTGACAGTCGCTACAGGTTTTAGTCTCAGTTGCTCTGACTGTGTGCGGCACATGCGTATTAAAAGACTGTCCGGCAAAACCTTCTGCCGAAGTTGTCTGCTGCTGCGAATAGATCCACTCCCGATTTTGGTTTTGAGAGCTCACCAAGACGGCAGATGACGATCGAACCGGTGCGACCCGATTGCCGGTAACAGTTCCGTCGCGTCCTAGCATGAAGATATCGTCACGCAGAACCTGGAAGTTGTACTGCGTGAAGTTTCGTGAGTCGCCGCCTTCGTTGTGGCGATTCGGCATCTTCCGGTTTGCCTGCATCGATAAGTGACATCCGAAACAACTCGTCACCCAGGACGAATGACAGGCAACACACGTCATGTCGTTGTCGCGATGCGCGAGTTGATTACCGTCTTGCGGAACCGCGCCCCAGGTCACGTTGTCTTTTCGAATTGTCTTTGCATACTGAGACCGCTCGTTAAAGTCGCGAGTGCCAGGCGTCACCGTATCGAGTGTTTGCGGAACACGCCACCAGCGGCCCGGCACCACCATTGAGTTCTGTACGATGTCGCCGGTCTTCAGATCGATATCAGTTCCCTTTTCATTTTTCCGCTTACGATCACGCGGAATGCGTTGCATCAGCGGAATCTTCGTGCCCGATGCATCGCGTACAAAAATGCGACTAAGGTCCTGACCAATTAACGGCTGGTTTTGTGTCTTGCGACGTTGCGCGGCGGCTCCTGTAACTGTCGCTGC
>DATEXA010000507.1:0-8735 GCA_035257465.1 Pyrinomonadaceae bacterium
CTGAACTGTCAATGAGCGATAGTTCAAAACCCGCCTGAGGTACCAATCGACTTTCCAACCCATGTGCAGTGCCAACAAATCTGACCTTTGCATTTGCGTCGCGTCGCATGATCTCCTGTGCGACGGCGATTCCCGGGTAAATGTGTCCGCCAGTTCCGCCGGCGGCGATCAGTACACGCATTACTTTCAAAGAGTGGCCACTAAAATCGCGATGGCGTCATGCTGGTCTCGGCCGCCAGTTTCAAACGACGCCTTTCCTTCGCTTTGTTTCTAACCGAATCCATCAAGCCCATATCAACCGAACCACTGGCATGCTGCGAAATATTCAAGAGGATTCCGACAGCAGCGAGAGTCGGAACAAGCGAAGAACCTCCATAGGAAATAAACGGCAGTGGAATGCCTTTCGTTGGCACCAACGAAAGGACCACACTGATGTTGAAGAGAGCCTGGGCCACGATGCTTGTCACTATTCCGAAACTGAGCAGCATTCCAAATCTGTCAGGCGCCAGTAGTGCAGTCCGCACACCGCGCCAGAGAAAGAGTCCAAACACAAGAATCACTGCGAGACCGCCAACTAAACCAAGCTCTTCCGAAACAACAGCGAAGATGAAATCCGAATGCGCAAACGGCAGAAACAACATCTTCTGTTTACCCTGTGCGAACCCGAGACCGTTTGACCCTCCGGAACCGACCGCGATTAATGATTGAACAACCTGAAAACCGCCGCCCTGCGGGTCTGCCCATGGATCCAGAAAAGTGATCAATCGCTTAAGTCGCCACGGCACAAAAAGCAATAAGCCAATGACCCCCAACAACGCCGGCGCAGCCGCCATTGCGAGATGGATTAACCTTGCGCCGGCCGTGTAAATCAAAACGAAAAAGATCAGCGCAAGCATCAACGCTGTGCCTAAATCTGGTTCAATCACGATCAGGCCAGCCAGCCAACAGGTTACGATTCCGCACGGAACAAATGTCCTAAACAAATCGCCTTCCTCACCAGCCCGCTTCTCAAGGAAGTACGCAAGAAAGATCACGAGCGCCAACTTCGACATCTCGGAAGGTTGCACCGAAAACCATGGCAGCTTGATCCAGCGATGTGCGCCGTTGCTGCTACTGAACGCAAAGACCGATAGCAGTGTCACCGTCGACAAAAAAAGCAGGCCGTAAACCACACGTCTTGACTTGAGCTGCTGGTAGTTGAACTGCATTGCCAGCAACATGACAACAAACCCTATCGCGACCCACGCGCCCTGTTTCAGAACGTAATAAAACTGATTGCCGTTTTCCTTCTGCGCCATCATCGCTGATGCGCTGTAAACCATGACCACGCCAAAAAGCGCGAGCCCGATGGTTGCCGCGAAAAGCCATTTGTCTGGTGCTAATTTCTTGGACATGACACTGCGTGTATCTCAAACCTGACACTGGGTGTATCTCAAACTTGAGATCTCAGATCTCACAGTCGAAGATTTTCGTTTTGTAGATCGCCACTCGAATCTCCGATTTTCGACTGTGAGATCTGCGATCTGAGATCTAAGATCTCGCTCTTGAACGCTTTCCCACGATGTTCGAAACTGTCAAACATGTCGAAGCTCGCACATGCAGGCGCGAGCAGAATCACGTCTCCCTTTTGAGCCGCTGCAAAGGATCTTTTCACGGCGTCACGCATATCCGACGCTCTCTCAAAAGAAGCAAATTCGCCAAGCTCACTTGCTATCGTCTCTGCGTCTTCGCCAATCAGCACCAACTTCCGCACCTTTGTTCTAACCAGATCTGCCAGCGGCGCATAAGGAGCTTTTTTCCCGCGACCACCCAAAATCAAAACGACCTTGCCTTGTTCACCCGCAAAAGCTTCCAGAGCTTTTAGCGTTGCATCAACACTCGTTGCCTTGGAGTCGTTGTAGAACTTTATTCCGCCCAACTCCGCGACGAATTCGAGTCTGTGCTCGACGGGATTAAATTGCCTCACCGTCTCACGCATGGTGTCTACGTCAGCACCAGCCGCCATCCCCGCTGCAACTGCAGCAGCAACGTTCTCCACATTGTGAAGGCCACGCAATTTCATTTCGTTCGCACGTAAGACGACCCGCTCGCCGGCACCACTACGCGCAATCAATTCATCGCCACTAAGGAAGACTCCTTCATTCAATTCCTTTCGCACACTGAACTGCTTTACTTGCGCGCGGAGTCCACTTGCCCAGGAGAACACAGTAGGGTCGTCGGCGTTTAGAACCGCGAAATCGTTTGGCGTTTGATTCATAAAGATCCGATGCTTGGCTGCGGCGTAATCAGTAAACTTCTCGTATCGATCCATGTGGTTTGGGGTCACATTCAAAACAACCGCAATGGTCGGATGGAATTGTTTGATGGTTTCGAGTTGAAAGCTCGACAATTCCACTACTGTCCAGCCGTCGTCAGTAGAACTATCAACCATCGATATCAAAGCCTGGCCGATATTGCCGCCAACCTGGACAGTCATTCCCGCATCTCGCAGCAACTCGCCAATAAGCGATGTCGTCGTCGTCTTACCGTTGCTGCCGGTTATGCCTACCGTTCGTCCCTTCAAATAACGAAATGCGAGTTCGACCTCGCCGATGACTTCCGCGCCGGCACGTTCCGCGTAGCGAATCGGAATGATGTTCGCCGGAACACCAGGGCTGACTACGACTAACTCGAGTTGATCGAGCAGCCAACTCGGTGGTTCGCCTGGTATCAAACCAACGCCTAATTCTTTTAACGCCAGCGCGGCTTCGCTCCACTTATCGAGCGGCTTCTGATCGTTAAGTGCCACGACCGCTCCACGCGCTGCCAAAAACTTCGCTGCTGCAATTCCGCTGCGCGCCGCGCCGATTATCAAAACTTTCTTGCCAGCTAGATCCATCTTCCGAATGTTCGATAAACTTCAGTTTGTCGCAGGGGTTCGTTTCGTGATCGCCTCAGGTCATTCTGGTGCGTCCCTCTCAGCCAGGAACTAACCCTGCTTAGCCAAACGACAAACTAAAGTTTATCGGACATTTCTTTACCTGAGTTTCAATGTCGAGAGACTTAACAGTGCGAACAGGATCGCCAGAATCAAAAATCGAAAAACGATCTTCGACTCCTTCCAATCCTGCATTTCAAAGTGATGGTGAAGGGGAGTCATCTTAAATAGACGGCGCCCGGTCCCCGTCGTGTGCTTAGTCATTTTGAAGACGCCAACTTGAAGCATCACCGAGGTGGCTTCTATGACGAAGACTCCGCCTACCATCAACAACATAAATTCCTGCTTGGTAAGCACAGCGATGGTGCCCATCGCGCCCCCAATCGCCAAACTGCCAACATCGCCCATGAAAACCTCTGCGGGCGGCGCGTTGTACCAGAGAAAGCCCAGACTCGCTCCAGCCATCGCACCACAAAAAACTGTTAACTCAGCCGCTTCGGGTCTATGCGTCAGCTCCAGATACGTCGCCCACCGCTTGTCGCTGCTTAAGTAGGTAAACGCGGTCAACGCCGTCATCGCGATGAACGTGACACTGATTGCTAAACCGTCTAGACCGTCCGTCAAATTCACAGCGTTGGAAGATCCCAGTAGGACGACGACGATTAGCATTAGATAAAGGTACGGCCCAATAAAGGTCCGCCCTGTCGGTTCTGCCGTGAACTTCAAGAAAGGGAAAAGAACGTTCCAGGAGAAATCGCTTTGCCAGTATTTTGTCGAGATGAAGAGCACTGCCCAGACGATAACGGCAATCAGCAACTGTCCGAGTAACTTTTGTCGACCTGTTAATCCAAGACTTTGCTTCTTGGCCATCTTGGAGTAGTCATCCACAAAACCGATGGCTGCGAATCCGCCAGTTGCAAGCATCGTGGTCCAGATGTAGACGCCATTGAGCCTCGCCCATAAAAGCGTGGAGATCAGAACCGACCCAACAATCAGCACGCCGCCCATTGTTGGCGTACCGCGCTTGGCCATATGAGCCTGTGGACCTTCTTCCCGAATTTGTTGACCGATGTTCCATTTCTTAAGAGCTTCAATGAGCTTGCCACCAAAGAAGAGCGATATCAGCAGAGCCGTAATCGATGCGTAGGCTGTGCGAAAGGTAACGTACTGAAAGACGTTGAGGGCCTTTACGAGAAACCAGTCCTTCTCTTTGAAGTGGTTGTAAATTAGCTCGTAAAGGATGTAGTAGATCATCTAGATTGCCGATTGCGTGTCCGATAAGCTTCAGCTTGTCGCTGCTATCGAAACTTCAGCGTTTTGTATCTTCTCCGCTCAATGCAAAGTTCTCTTTCAAAGAAGTAACAACCTTGTCAGTAGCAACACCTCGTGATCCCTTTACCAGGATCAAATCGCCTTGACGGGCTTCAGTGATGATCGCAGCCGCAGCTTCATTCGATGATTCAAAAAACCTCGTATCAGACAATCGAGCTGAGTTCGCGCCGGCTAGTATCTCTTTAGCCAAACCTCGGATGCCCCATAACACATCGATTCCTGCTTTCGCGATTTCTATTCCGGCTTCTCGATGAAGTTCTACTTCATCAGGACCCAGCTCAAGCATCTCGCCGGCAACAACCATTAAGCGTTTTCGTCCACTTGCGCCGTCTGCCATAGTTCGAATCATGTGCAACAGAGACTTTGGATTCGAGTTGTACGAATCGTCGATCACCGTAAAACCGGACGCAAAGTCCAACACCTCGCCGCGCATCTTTGGTGGCCTTGCTGTTTTTAGTGACGCAGCAATCTCACCTGCACTCATATCAAACGCAGTCCCAACCGCCGCTGCAGCCAACGCGTTGCTAAGGTTGTGACGTCCGCTCATCGGCAACATCGCCATGACCTCACCCGTGGGTGTTCGCAAACGAAAAGTGATTTTTCCAAGCGAGCCGGTATCAATCTCTGTTGCCATGACGTCAGCCTGGTTTTCAATTCCAAATGTCAAAATCCTGCCGGAGTGCTTCTCACGCATCTTCATCACGAGTTCGTCATCAGCATTCAGAACTGCAGTACCGTTCGGCTTCAATCCTTCTATGAGCTCAGCCTTCGCTGCGGCAATGTTCTCAATGGTGCCCAGGTACTCCAGATGCACCGGAGCCACCATCAACTCCACGCCAACGTCAGGTGGCGTTATTTGCACGAGCCGACGAATCTCATGTGTTGGAGACGACATACCCATCTCGAGCACGGCCAGATCAAAATCCGACGGCGAGTTACCCTCGCTCACCATCTTCAGGACTGACAAAGGCAGCCCCAAACCGTTGTTGTAGTTGCGCTCACTCTTCAGTACTCGTCGACCAGTTGACTTCAGAACATGTGCAGTCAGCTCTTTCGCAGTTGTTTTGCCTGCGCTCCCAGTAATGGCAACGACCTTGCCGTCCCATGCTGCATAGACGCGGTGGGCCAACAATTGCAACGCTGCAATCGCATCTTCCACAAGCAACAGGCGATCCTTCATCCCTTCAAGATTTGAATCACCCTTAACTCGATCGGCACGAGCAACTGCTGCAATTGCCCCACGCTCAAACGCGCCGGCAATAAACTGATGTCCATCTGCGAAGTCGCCGTTGAAACCGGCGCGGACGTAATCTTTTTGCGACAAGGCAAAGAAGAGTTCGCCCGCGCCAACAGAACGCGAGTCAATCGAATAATCAGTAATGTATTTGTCAAACATCTCGGCGCTCATGCTCGTCACATCAGCACCCATCAAGTCTGCAGCCTCGCCAACCTTCACGTGATTACGGCCTCTTCCAGCTCTGCCCTTCCCTGCGATTGTTTCTGTGCATCAGAAGGCCCCAGCAAACATTCCACCAATTTTGAAAGCGACCCCTGGCTCAAAGACACGTTCGCCAGTAGTTCGGCATAGCTCTCAATTGGAGCTCCCGAAGCGTTGACGCCGTTCGATACATCTATCGGGGAAGGATGTTGCGCCCGGAGGGTTGCTCGTTGACTGCGTAAACGCTTTCTACAGTCATCAATGCTGTATCTTACGTCATTTCCTGAGGTCTCTTCATCCATGCACATCGGGGGGATCATTTGTTCGCTCCGGTTTCGCAGTGGGTGTTATTGAGCTCTGCCGAAATCTATATAAACAACCTGACCACTATTTACTTCGCTTCCTGCTGAAGGACTTTGACGAAGAACTTTTCCCTCACCTTTTGCTTCAACGAGTAATCCGAGTTGGGCACACGTCCGAGCGACATCGCGAACACTTCGTCCACTTAAGTCCGGCATCAGCATCGCCCGGTTTGTCGCGTTGGCATAGACAACGTCTCCGCCTCGCCCGCCGTTGCTGTCCACGGTTGGCATCGTGGCCCGCCGCTCCTGTTCGCTGCGCGCTTGTTCCTCACGAGCTTTCGACGTGGCTTCGGGATTCAGATTCGCTTGAGCAAGGAGGGCCGGAACCGATTTCGTCTCAACGTCAGGCATGACACCCATACCCGGAAGGATCTGTTCTGCGATTTCTCGAAACACTGGCGCGGCCACATCGCCGCCGTGATACAGACCAGCCGGCTCGTCAATCACAACGATGACGACGACCTGCGGATTGCTCACCGGAGCGAAACCAACAAACGATCCGATAAACTTTGATCTTGAATACGTCCGAGTCTTTGGATCGATTTTTTGTGCAGTACCGGTCTTGCCCGCGGCTGAGTAACCGTCCAACTGCGCCTTCTTGGCAGTGCCATTCAAGGTCACTCCTTCCAACATGCCACGCAAAGCGATTGCTGTTTCTGCACTAACCACACGACGCTGTTCGGGGTTCGCTTTGTACACAATTTCTCCGGAAGAGTTGCGTATCTCGCGAACGAGGTGGGGTGCTATGCGCATACCATCGTTGGCCAACGCGCCGAAAGCCGCAGCCATCTGGACGGGCGTTACTCCAACTTCCTGACCCATTGCGATCGAACCTATGGAAGACGGTTGCCAGTTAGCAACCTTTCTCAATATGCCACTCGTCTCGCCAGGTAACTCGATACCAGTCTTCGAACCGAATCCAAAACGAGTCATAAAGTCGTACATGGATTCGTTACCAACTCGCAAACCTAGTTTGATGGCGGCAACGTTGCTGGACTTCGCCAAGGCCTCCGCTAACGTCAACGTACCAAATGGGTGATGATCGTGAACGACGCGACCGAAGACAGTAATCGCACCCATCTGACAATCGATTTTGTCATCGGGTCTGGCGAGCTTCTTTTCGATTGCTGCAGAGAAGGCAACGATCTTGAAGGTCGATCCGGGTTCATAGATATTTTGCAAAGCCCAGTTTCGACGGTTGTCTGCAGGAGAGGCTGAGACGTTGTTTGGATCGAACGACGGCGCATTCGCCAACGCCAGGATCTCGCCACTTCGTGGATCCAACACAATGACCGAGCCTGACTTCGCGTGCGTTCGTTCGACAGCACTTTGAAGGGCGCGCTCTGTCTGGTACTGAATCGCCTGATCAATTGTCAGAACAACTGTCTCGCCCTGTTTGGCTGCGATTTCAAAACTCTCATAAGGTTTTCCCGTCGCATCTTTCTCGAGAAAGAGGCGACCAGGCTCGCCGCTAATTTTTACGTTGTAGGCTTGCTCCACTCCTCCGAGACCTTGCCCGTCGAGCCCAACAAAACCTAGCGCGTGCGCTGCGAGTGATCCATTCGGGTAGTAACGTTTTGGTTCCAGAATTGAATTAAGGCCAGGCAGGTTCAAAGACAAAATCGGAGTTGCCTTTTCTACGTCCAAACGACGAGCCACCCAAACGAAGCGACGTTTCTCGTCTTGAGCGTCCGTCAGCTCTTTGAGTAGATCAGATTCTTTTTCGCCCAGCGTCTTTGCAAGTTCACTGGCGGTGCACAGCAGATCGCCGGGATGTAATCCGTTCGGGTCAACGAACAGACTGACTGTCTGGATACTGCGCGCGAGTTCGCGTTGCTGTCGATCTAAAAGGTCGCCGCGTTGGGCACCTGTTTCGAGTGCATTTTGTTGTTGCTGACGAGCACGATTGACGAGGCCGTCGTGTTGCGACACTTGGAGATAGACAAGCCTGGCCGAAACAGCGAGCATCCAGAAGCCAATAACGGCCGCGACTAACAGCGCGCGGCCGAATGAGACATCTGGTCTGGACTTGGATTGAGCAACGAGGCGTGCCAACATCTCCTGGTTGTTTCCCTTCTTACCGGAGGCGCGGTGAGAACGCCGACAGTGCAAGACTTGATGAATTCCGATTTTTGTCGAAATTCACTTACCGCGTCGAAGCTTTCTTTGCGCTGGTCTTTGGTTCAGTCTTTGGTTCAGTCACCACTGTTTTCGAATTGGACTGCCTGGCCGAATCAGACTGGGCAATCTGTCCGGCAGTCGTAGGTTCTAGCCCTAACTGTCGAGCGGCCTGTTCAAGTCTTGACGGCGCCGAGATCATTTCCTTTTCTAAAGCCAATCGCTGGTTGTCTTCGATCAGCTTCTTGCGTTCATTCCGGAGGCTTTCACTTTTGTAACCATCCTGCACCGCCACAAAGTGCTGCTCAGCAGCAAGGACAAAACCGCTACTGAGCGCCAGGCCGCAGAACAAAAGCAACGCCAGGCGCGACAAAGCCGTAACGTCGCGCGCCCGAAGGACCTTCGCGTTGCGTTGATGCTCGGGAAATCTTTCCATCTCGTTGCTCCTTAAATGGCTCGCTCGCTTAGTTCTTACTGCCGCCGCCGCCAAGCTTTCGGCAAGCGCGCAACTTTGCGCTGCGAGCTCTCGGGTTCTCATCGAGTTCTGTGTTGCCAGGTGTAATTGGAC
>DATEXA010000508.1:0-8054 GCA_035257465.1 Pyrinomonadaceae bacterium
TCACGACAACTGACGAAAAGTGAAGCAAAGAAGATCACTGCAAAAAGTGTCTTGAGCGGTGATGATGGATGGCTGCCTAACATTACACATTAAGGAACAGTCATCCGCCGATTACGCCGATTACGCAGATTTGTTTTGCGAAAATAAACCAGCCCAGCCGTTACAAAGTGAATCTGCGTAATCGGCGTAATCTGCGGATGTAATGAGCCCCAAGGATGTATAGACTCTTCATCATCTCTTTCCTTGTTGCGACGTCGATCCTGACCACCTCAGCGCAATCTTACTATCCTGAACGTCCGAGAGACTTATCCGGCTATTGGCGATTTCAACTCGATCGAACTGACTCCGGCGTAAACCAAAAATGGTTCGCTGGAAATCTGCAGGGCTACATCAAGCTCCCTGGAATTCTGCAATCCGAGTACTTTGGTGGCGACGCGATCTCCATCAACACTCCCTGGGTCTTGTCGCTCTATGATCGGTACTGGTTTCTGCGCGATGAGTACAAGCAGTACACGGAAAAGGATGTCAAAGTTCCTTTCCTCTCGCAGCCGCCGCGTCATTATCTCGGTGTGGCCTGGTATCAACGCGATATCGACATCACTCCGAACTGGGCCACTCGCCGAGTGGTGCTGACTCTCGAGCGCCCGCACTGGGAAACGACAGTCTGGGTAGACGAGAAAAAGATTGGTTCTGATCGAAGTCTGGTCGCGCCGCATATCTATGATCTTGGCTCCATCACGCCAGGTCGACATCGTCTTACTATTCGGATCGACAATCGGATGTTGATGCCCTACAGGCCCGATGCCCACAGTGTTTCAGATTCGCTAGGCGCTTCCTGGAACGGCATCGTTGGCAGGATCGATTTGACATCAACCGGCCGCGTGTGGATTGACGATGCTCAGGTCTTTCCTAATGTCGCCAGGCGAACAATGCAAATCAAGGTTCGCATTGGGAACCAAACAGGCCGCAGCGGAGACGGAACGCTTACTGCTATTTGGCCGGATGTGGGTATAGCTCCGGTTACGTGGGACGAAACAGGTGGCATAGCAGAAGTCGAAGTTCCTATTCGCGCTGACGCACCAACATGGGACGAGTTTAATCCCAAGCTGCAACGATTGAGATTGTGGTTGAAAGGTAACGGTGTTGATGAATACCTCGATGTGATGGTCGGACTGCGAGATTTTCGAGCGTCGGGAAAGGAGTTTCTGCTGAATGATCGTCCGATCAATTTCAGAGGTACACACCACGGGGGCGATTTCCCTCTCACCGGATACCCATCGATGGATGTTCAGTATTGGAGAAATCTCTTTACGATCTGCCGCAAGTGGGGATTGAACCACATGCGATTTCATTCATGGTGTCCACCTGAAGCGGCGTTTCAGGCGGCAGACGAAGTCGGCTTTTACTTACAACCCGAGCCGGGAATGTGGAATGACATCAGTCCTGATACGCCGATGGAGCGCATGCTTTACGACGAGACTGAACGGATGGTCAAGGCATATGGGAATCATCCATCGTTTATGTTGTTGTCGGCGAGTAATGAACCGAAGGGAAAGTGGAAGGAATCGCTGGCGAAGTGGGTGGAGTTTTACCACAAGCGCGATCCGCGTCGACTATATGCTAGCGGTACTGGACACACCGAACGTGAAATCACCGACATTACCCAGGGCACCGACTATCTCGCAATTCAGCGAATTGGCCCAAAGCTGCTTCGTCGAGAGTCTGGTTGGTTTGGTGGTGACTACGGACAATCACTTGAAGACATCGACATCCCGGTAATCGTTCACGAAGTTGGACAGTGGGTTTCTTATCCTGACTACAACATCATTAACAAGTTCAAGGGCTATCTGAAGCCGGGTAATTTTGAAATCTTCCGCGACTCGATGAAGCAACATGGACTCCTCGAGAAGAATGCGGCTTTTGTAAACGCCTCCGGTCATTTTCAACTCGAGTGTTACAAAGAAGAGATCGAAGCCAACTTGCGAACGCCGGGTCTGAGCGGTTTCCAATTACTCGATTTGCATGACTATCTGGGGCAGGGCACGGCGCTGGTTGGATTGCTTGATGCGTTCTGGCAACCAAAAGGCTACGTAACACCGGAACAGTTCAGTGACTTCTGCAATACGACTGTGCCTCTGGCGCGACTGCGAAAGCGAGTCTTTACGACTACTGAACCGTTCGATGTCGATGTTGAAATCGCTCACTACGGTGCGAAGCCACTCGAAAACTACAAAGCTGTTTGGCGTTTGGGCGGTTGCGACATTCACCTGCAAGGCGAGTGGCAGGCCCGCACAATTCAGATCGGAAAGAACATTCAACTGGGCAAGATTGTTGTTGACTTGTCAAAGCTGCCGGCGCCGTGTCAATACACGCTTGTCGTCACAGTCGGACCCGCCGAAGCGTTTGGACCTATAGACAAGAGGATCATTCCCGGTCCGGGTATCGTGCGCGGCGAAACTTATTTCGAGAACCAGTGGAACTTCTGGGTTTACCCTCCCGCCGGTATGGACTTTACGGGCGCCAGATCTGATCAAACTACTGAGAGTTCGAGAGCACAAAGTCATCATAAGACTTCGACACCCGTACAAGAGTGTCCTCCTTCTGCGATTCAAGACTTGCTCGTTACTAACTCTTTAGCAGAAGCGGAAGTCAAACTCGCATCCGGAGGAAGAGTACTGCTATCTCCGCGAAACACTGATTTGGATTGGACGAGCCCGCCACTGGATGTGATACCAGTATTCTGGAATCGTCAGATGGGACCAGGCTGGGGCCGGATGCTGGGCTTATGGATTGATGGCAAACCGGGCGAGTCGAAGGCTCACACACTCGACGGGTTCCCTACGAACGAATACTTCGATTGGCAGTGGGCACAAATCATCAGCGGCGTTCGTGCGATTAACATGGACCGATTGCCTACTGAGGTCGAGCCAGTCGTTTGGGCTATTGATGATTGGAACCGCAACTACAAACTCGGAGTGGTCTTTGAATGTGTCGTGGGCCAGGGCCGGCTACTGGTTTCCGCGATTGATATCACAAACCCGAATAGCCCGAATCCCGTTCTGCAACAGTTTCGGAAAGCCTTGATCAAGTACGCGCGGAGCGATTGCTTTCAACCAACCACCGCTGTATCACGAGAGGCGCTGGGCAGCTTATTCTTCGACACTCGAATCATGAATAAGCTCCACGCAAAAGCTTCGGTGGGAGGCGAGCCCGCCGGTATGGTTATCGACGGTGATCCGAACACATTTTTGCTCGTCGGCGATCAGAAGAGTCCGGCACGCGAACAGGTTGATATCACCATTGAGTTCCCGGCGCCGGTGCCGATGTCGGGGATGGTGTTAATGCCGCGCCAGAACCTTCGTGAACACGAAGGCGACATTAAAGATTACGTAGTTGAAGTAAGTGACGATGGAAATACCTGGTCGGGTATAGCACGCGGAGAACTGCTTTCGACATTTGGGCCTCAGACGATCGGCTTTACAAGAACAATAACTACTCGCTATCTCAGGTTGGTTTCGATCAACGGGTTCGGTCCGGACAAGACTACTTCGCTGGCGGAACTCGCTGTGATTTACGCAGGACCAAAGCTTAATGACCGTGGGGAACCGATTGAGTATCGACGGAACCGTAGCGCAACACCGGACATTGATGAGGGCCCAGGACCAAAGCCAACACCCTCTCCCAAACCGAAGCCATGAGATGTAAAAAAATGAAACTTGAATCGAACAAGTCGGGAAGGGTGGCTTGCCCCCGCTGTTTTTGGATCTGAAGTCTAACGGGGGTAAACCACCCTTCCCGACTTGTTCAATTCAAGTTTGTGTTTTGGCATTTAACTTTGAGCTTTGAAAATATCTAAGAAGGTACGAATGATCTATGAACTGCAGACTAATCGCAAGCGCAGCACTCGCGCTCCTAATCTTCGCAAACACAGATAGTGCGCAAACAACGCAACCTACTCTATGGATCATCGGTGACTCGACTGTTAAGAACTCCGCCGATGGTCAGTTGGGCTGGGGCGATCCAATTAAAGACTTCTTCGATGTCACGCGTATCAGAGTTGAGAATCGTGCTCGTGGCGGGCGTAGCAGTCGTACGTTCCAAACTGAAGGTCTGTGGGATCAAGTCTTTGCGGAACTTAAACCGGGTGACTTCGTTCTGATGCAGTTTGGTCACAACGACGGCGGAGCGATCAACGATGAGTCGCGCGCTCGCGGATCACTTCCAGGCCTCGGCAACGAATTTGAGCCGATCGAAAACCAGGTCACCAAGAAAACGGAATCAGTTCATACCTTCGGTTGGTACATGCGGAAGTTTGTGTCTGACACGAAGGCGAAAGGCGCTACGCCCATTGTTTTGTCGCCGGTGCCTCGCAACATCTGGATTGAGGGAAAGGTCGAACGCATGGCGACGACTTACGGGGGCTGGGCTGCCGCGATTGCCAAGGCTCAAAATGCTTTCTTCATCGATCTCAATGAGATTGTGGCCGTTCGTTATGAAGCGATTGGTCAGGGGAAAATCGGAAAAGACTACTTCAAAGGAGATCACACACACACGAGTCCGATTGGTGCACGATTGAACGCCGAGTCAGTGGTAGCAGGTATGAAAACGTTGAAGACCTTGTCTCTAAATAATTATCTACGAGCGGTGCCAAATACGACGACAACAGAGGTAACTACGAGCGGAGCACCCACTGCCGAAACTTCGGCCGCTGATGCAATCAAGCTCTGGCCCAACGGTGCTCCTGGTTCGCTTGGCTCCGCTCCGGACGACATTCCGACGTTAACGCCGTTTATTCCCAAAGACAAAGTTAACGGTTCTGCTGTCATTGTTTGTCCGGGAGGAGGATATCAGCACCTCGCCGATCACGAAGGACGACCTGTTGCCGAATGGTTGAACTCCATCGGGATCACCGCGTTCGTGCTCAAGTACCGGATTGGTCCGAAGTATCACCATCCTGCGCCATTGCAGGATGCAGCTCGTGCTGTGCGCCTTGTGCGCGCGCGAGCGGCTGAATGGAAGATCGATCCGAAACGTATCGCCGTACTCGGCTTTTCGGCAGGTGGACACGTCGCGTCTTCAATAGGAACGCACTTCGATGCAGGTCAACCCGGTGCTGCTGACGTAATTGAGCGCGTTAGTTCGCGACCAGATCTTCTGGTGTTGATTTACCCTGTGATCACAATGGGAGAGTTCACTCACGAGGGTTCGAAGAAGCAATTGCTGGGCGACAATCCAACGGCGGACATGGTGAAGCTGATGTCGAATGAAGAGCAGGTTACGAAAGAAACTCCACCAGCGTTTCTTGTTCACACCGCGAATGATGCCGCTGTGCCCGTTGAGAACAGTCTTCGTTTCGCGGAAGCTTTGCGAAAGGTGGGAGTGGCGTTTGAGCTGCACGTATACGAACGCGGCAAACACGGTTTTGGTTTGGCGCCCGACGATCCGATTCTTTCAACCTGGCCATCACGGGCTGCGGATTGGTTACATCTCCAGGGTTTCTAAAAACAGTACTCTGAGCGCTCGCAGTGGTGGTAAGTGAGGCTGGGATCAACTGTCCCAAATTCATCACCGGATGCCACTCGGCTGTGCCGCCTGATGTGAGGCGTGGCTTCGCCCCGCCGCAAGCAGCGCGCTTTGCTTCGGGCTATGCCCTTCTAATGTATTGGGTAAGCATCAAGGAATCAGGGCGCAGCCCACTGAATGATGACAGCGTTCGCGGCAGAGCGAAGCCACGCCTCACAACAGGCGGCAAAGCCGATTCAACGCTGGCACCGATCTTGGGACTAAACAAACGTGGATAATAAAGAGATTCCAATGATGACGGCTCTTATGAGTAAGGCAACTGACACTCGACTCCTTCACCTCGGTCAAATGCTGATGTGTTTGGTTTTTTGTTTAATCGCAAGCATCTCGATCGTCGCACAGGTGCGAACCATATCGACGGAGCTCCACTACCTTTCTGGTACGGGAAAAGACGACGCAGTACTGTGGGATTTCTTTTGCACCGAAGGCCGCAACAGTGGGGTTTGGTCGAAGATTCGTGTTCCTTCAAATTGGGAAACAGAAGGTTTCGGAGCCTATCAGTACGGCGGCGATCATCAGCGCGCGTCGAATCCGTTTCCAAAAGAGCAGGGGAAGTACAAGCTGAACTTCGACGTTCCACTCGCATGGAAGAATCGAGTGGTGCGTCTTGTCTTCGACGGTTCGATGACGGATACCGAAGTCTGGATCAACGGCACTTCAGCCGGCCCGGTGCATCAAGGCTCGTTCTATCGCTTCAAATACGACATCACGTCGCTGTTGAAGTTTGGTCAGACAAACCTGCTTGAAGTGACGGTAAGCAAGGAGTCGTCTAACGCAAGCGTAAACAATGCAGAGCGCCGCGGAGACTACTGGAACTTCGGTGGCATCTTCCGGCCTGTTTATCTGGAGGCATTACCGGGCAGCTTTATCGACTGGACAGCGATCGATGCGCGCGCTGACGAGAAGATTAGTATCGACGTCAACCTCGGTGGACATAGTTCAGTTGGTTCAAGAGTAGTTGCTCAGATTGTCACGCCGTCAGGACAGCCGGTCGGTGAACCATTCTCAAGCGAAGTGTTGCCGGATCAACACGTGGCCCGACTGCAATCGATTGTGACACGGCCGAACCTTTGGACAGCCGAAACACCAAACCTTTACCGCGTTCGTATCACTTTGCTTAACGGCGCCAAGCCTGTTCACACCATCACTGAGCGCTTCGGCTTTCGCACATTTGAAGTGAGAAAAGGTGACGGACTTTATCTCAATGGTCAGCGAATTCTTTTGAAGGGAGTCAATCGGCATTCATTCTGGCCCGAGACCGGACGCGCTCTCAGCAAACAGATCAGCTACGACGATGTAAAGCTCATTAAAGAGATGAATATGAACGCGGTGCGTATGTCGCACTATCCACCCGACGCGCACTTCCTTGAAGCTTGCGATGAACTTGGTCTCTACGTCCTGGATGAACTCGGCGGCTGGCATCATTCATACGACACGCCTACCGGACAACGTTTGATCGGGCAGATGATCCGTCGTGACGTTAATCATCCGAGCATTTTGTTTTGGGATAACGGCAACGAAGGCGGTTGGAACAAGGATAACGACGACGAGTTTGCACGTTGGGATCCACAAAAACGAGAAGTGCTTCATCCGTGGGAAAAGTTTCGTCTCGTCAACACAGACCACTACGAGAAGTTCGACAGTCACACAAGGCTTTCGAATGGACCTGATATCTACATGCCGACTGAGTTTCTACATGGTCTGTATGACGGTGGAATTGGTGCAGGGATGTCGGACTACTGGGAGCTCATTCGCACGAGCAAAGTCGGAGGTGGGGGCTTTTTCTGGGCACTCCTTGATGAATGCGTAAAGCGAACTGATCAGAATGGCAGACTCGACTGCGCCGGAAATCGTGGACCTGATGGAATTGTCGGGCCGCATCGCGAAAGGGAAGGGAGCTTTAATACTGTTCGCGAGGTCTGGTCGCCTGTTCAGATCAAGGAACAGGTCAATGGTGCCTCGGTCAAGTTCGACGTTGAAAATCGTTTCGATTTTACAAATCTTAACCAATGCACATTCGAATGGACGCTTGCACAATTTCCTGTCGGAGTCCTCAAAGGAGGCCACAAAGTTATTGCGGCGGGTTCGCTGCGCGCGCCGAACATCGGTCCGCACAACAGCGGACAGTTGCAGTTGACTCTGCCCGCTTCGCGCATTCGAGCTGACGTGCTGTACCTGACGGCGAAGGATCCGCGAGGACATGAGTTGTGGACGTGGTCATGGAGTCTGACAAGCTTCGAACCTAAACCAATTGTTTCGACGAGCGCACTGCAATTAACTGATAGCGGGAACCTGGTTTCAATTCGGAGCGGCCGGATTGAGGTGAGCATAAGCAAGGAGCGCGGAACCATCACACGAGCAACGATTGGAGGCAATCCACTTCTGATTAACAACGGACCACGCGTGATCGCCTAT
Source organism: Pyrinomonadaceae bacterium (assembly GCA_035257465.1). Classification (GTDB taxonomy): domain Bacteria; phylum Acidobacteriota; class Blastocatellia; order Pyrinomonadales; family Pyrinomonadaceae; genus PSRF01. The sequence goes on from DATEXA010000508.1 coordinate 7,999, forward strand.
CGCCGTAATGATCGAAGTTATGCAAACGTCGCTGGAGAGAGTCGACTCACGCATTT
>DATEXA010000509.1:0-1686 GCA_035257465.1 Pyrinomonadaceae bacterium
CTTCCTGCAGTCTTACATCAGCGGGGACAGGGTCCCCTTCCCAACCTGACAATTATCGATCGGACATATAGCCTTCAGGCCTACCATTGCCGTCATTCATGAGCGGGCGCCTCCCAACTTCCCGACTTCGCGGATCGAAATACCGCTTCAATCACAGCCATGTTCTTGATCGAATCCTCGAGCGATAACACCTGCTCTGTATTTTCTCGTATCGCCCGCGAGAATAGGTCTCCCTGAACCGTGTATTGATCAGTGGGTTCGAACTGGAACGTTTGAATACTTCCACCCGTCAGATCAGAACCGTCATCCAGAAAAACCTTTAAAGGGAGATCCGGCGGCGCGTTAACAGGTATCTGCACTTCTATACGACCGTTGGTTCCGACGATTTGAACTCTTTGATAGGGAGTTATTCGCGTGCTGCACGTGAATGTCGCATGACCAGAAGGAAACTCGATTAACGCCGAAGTGAGAATATCGGTCCTGGTTTCCGGGTGTTCATCGATAAGAGAAACTACGCGGGTCGGTTCGGCGCCGAATATTAGTCGGGCGAAGAAAATCATGTAGCAACCGATATCCATTAGTGCGCCGCCACCGGTTTCACGAATGTTCCGAATGTTCTTCAGATCTTTATTGTTATAACTGAAGAACCCGACGACTGAACGAACCTGTCCGATACGGCCTTCTCTGATCATCCTTAGTGTCTCAAGCCACTGCGAGTTTGTACGGACCATGAATGCTTCTTCGATTTTCACGCCTGTCTCGCGGCTAACTTGCAACAACCGCGCGGCCTCGGCGACAGTCATTCCGATCGGCTTTTCACAAAGAACATGCTTGCCGGCTTGAGCGGCTTTGATTGTCCATTCGACATGGAGATTGTTCGGCAGGGGATTGTAGACAGCCTCGATCTCATGGTCCGCGAGCAATTCGTCGTAAGAGCCGTAAGCTTTGGGAATGTTTAGTCGCTGTGCAGCAGACTGTGCTTTCGCCAGGTCTCGTGAGGAGATTGCAGTGATTTCCGACCACTCACCAAGTTGCATCGCGGGAATCACTTTCTTTACTGCGATGTTGGCGACGCCGAGTATGCCCCACTTAACTTTTTGAATTGCTGGCATAGTCTGAACAGAACTTACGGCTCTATTTGCCGGGAGATTTCCAGTTGATTACGTGATAGATCGCTGGAGTAGTACCGACGTTTTTCAACGCATGAAGTTCGTTTGATGCGTTGAAGACAACTGAACCTGGACCGAGCTTTTTCCACTCGCCGTTGGAGAGCGTTTCTACGTTGCCCTCTCGGATAATGATGAGTTCCTCATTTGGGTGTTTGTGCGGTGGATGCGATTGCTGACCGGGGTTCAAGGTAGTGACGTGGCACTCCAGTTCATCAAGCGTTATCGTTGGGCTCTTGAAGAATTGTCGAACTGATCCAATGTCGGTTTGTTTTGCCGCGATACTGTTCCAGTCGAACACAGTTGAGTGCATAACTGGTGTTTGGGCAGTTGCGCCTACGATTCCGAGGGTGGCAGCAACTGAAAAAAGTGCAACCAGAAGATCTCGACTCTTAACCATTATGATCTCCTAAAAATCATCCGCAGATTACGCCGTTGTCCGATAAGCTTCAGCTTGTCGGTCTCGAAAGATCGTTTTTTTACCACTATGCGAATCTACGCTTAACCGACAAGCTGAAGC
>DATEXA010000510.1:0-6607 GCA_035257465.1 Pyrinomonadaceae bacterium
CTGGGAGTGTCAAGAGGGAGGGGAACTTCGGATTTGGGATTTCGGATTGCGGATTTTTGTCCGGGGCAGTAGCCCGACCGTAAGGGAGGGCTTGGATAGTCAACGCAAAGCCCTCCCTTACGGTCGGGCTACTGCACCGCAATCCCAAATCTGCATTCCGAAATTCGAAATCCCAAATTCCCCCTTCCTCCATCATTTGCTACTCTTTCCCAACATCAATGAGCACAGCTACCACAGCACCAACTAAGAAACGTCTGTCTCCCTCCACGGCCTGGCGGGATGCACGCGAACTAATTTGGCAACATCGTTATCGCCTTTCTCTCGGCATGGCGTTGATGATCATTAATCGACTTGTGGGGCTAGTCATGCCTGCAACATCGAAATACCTAATCGACGACGTGGTCCTCAAACACAAAGGTGAATTGCTTATTCCATTGGCGCTCGCAGCCGGCGGCGCCACACTCATCCAGGCAATCACTTCTTTTTCGCTTTCACAGATCCTCGGCGTGGCTGCACAACGAGCAATCACAGAGATGCGCAAGAGTGTTCAGGAGCATGTGGAACGTCTGCCGATTCGATATTTTGATTCGACACAAACCGGCGTACTCATCTCACGCATCATGTCGGATGCCGAGGGCATTCGTAATCTGGTCGGTAGTGGTCTCGTTCAGTTGATTGGTGGACTGCTCACAGCCGCGCTCGCACTTACAGTTCTCTTCTATCTGAACTGGAAACTTACCTCGGTCATCATCGTGGCGCTTGCTGCATTCGGCGGAGCAATGGCGATTGCATTCCGAAAACTGCGTCCTCTGTTTCGTGAACGCGGCCAAATCAACGCCGAAGTTACAGGACGCCTAACTGAATCACTTGGCGGCATTCGCATCGTCAAAGCATATGCAGCTGAGAAGCGGGAAGAGATCGTCTTCGCCCGTGGCGCTCACCGGTTGTTTCGCAACGTCCGGCGTTCAATGACCGGCGTTTCCGCTGTTACCTCATTTTCCACGCTCGTCATTGGCTTGATTGGCGTGATTCTGACGCTCGTAGGTGGACGCGCCATTCTCGCTGGGACTATGACGCTCGGCGATTTTTTCATGTACATCTTCTTCACTGCGCTTGTCGCCGGGCCTCTGGTTGAGATTGCTTCCATTGGGACACAAATCACGGAAGCCTTCGCAGGTTTAGATAGAATTCGTGAAATCAAACGAATGGCCACCGAGGACGAAGAGGATCAATTCCGTGAACCTCTGGGATTTGTTGAAGGTAAGATCGAATTTCAGGACGTTAGTTTTGAATACAACGATGACACGCCTGTTCTGACCAACGTTTCATTCAAAGCTCCTGCAGGTTCCACAACCGCACTGGTGGGATCGAGCGGTTCAGGAAAATCTACCTTGATTAGTCTGGTGATGGCTTTTAATCGCCCGTTGGCAGGCAAAGTTACTGTTGACGGTCGGGATCTCCAATCGGTTCGTTTAAAAGACTATCGCCACGAACTGGGAGTCGTACTCCAGGACAACTTTCTTTTCGACGGTACGATCGCGGCAAACATCGGCTTCTCACATCCCCATGCAACGCGTGAAGAGATTATCGCGGCGAGCCGCGTCGCACATTGCGAAGAATTCATCAACGGTTTTGCTGACGGCTACGACACGATAGTTGGCGAACGTGGGGTCAAACTCTCCGGCGGCCAGCGCCAGCGAGTCGCAATCGCCCGTGCAATTCTCGCAGAACCAAAGATACTCATTCTGGACGAAGCCACTTCGAGCCTCGACAGCGAGAGCGAGGCTTTCATCCAGGATGGGTTGCAGTCGCTACGTCGTGGTAGAACCACGTTTGTCATCGCGCACCGCTTATCGACAATTCGAAGCGCCGATCAAATTCTTGTGTTGGAAGCAGGTGAGATAGTTGAACGCGGCACTCACGATGAATTGCTTGCCCTGGACGGAAGGTACAAGCAGCTCTACGATAAACAATATCGATTCGAAAAAAACCAATTCATAAACCCGGGTGAAGACTTCACTCCCACACCGCCAAAAGTGACACCCGAGCGAAGGGAAACCTCCGGAGTCCCCAATCTCTAACATAAAAGGTGTAGCACACTCCCCTGATGCTTCAGCTTCTAAATATCTCCAACATCGCTCTGATTGAAGAGCTCCAGGTTGAATTCGACAACGGTCTCAACCTACTCACAGGTGAAACCGGATCAGGTAAGTCGATCATCGTCGACGCACTTGGCGTTTTGATTGGAGGACGATTCAGTAATGACTTGCTGAAGTCTGGTACCGACCGGGGCTTTATTGAAGGTTTGTTTCTGGTTAACGCGAATACTGACCTCAAGCGATTGCTAGTCGATGCAGGTCTCGATCGTCTCGGCGAAAAAGATACTGAACCGTTTGAACTCATCATTCGCCGCGAGGTCTCAATCACCGGCCGAAATAAGATCTTCATCAATAACCAACTCGCAACGGTGGCTCTGCTACGAGATCTTCGCGAGTTTCTTGTTGACATCCATGGTCAGGGAGAACAGCAAACACTCTTCAGTACCGACACCCATCTGGAACTGCTTGATTCGTTCGCCAACAATGGATCTGTGCGCGATGAAGTTGCTGCTGCATACGAGAATTTCAAGACAGTTCAACGTCAACTTGAAGCTCTAAACAAGGACGAAGCTGAGAAATTTCAGCTGGTTGATACTTTGAACTATCAGATTGAGGAACTCGAACGGGCGCAACTTTCAGTCGGCGAAGACGAGCGCCTGGACGAAGAGAGACGACGACTTGCAAACGTCGAGAAGCTTACTGCCCTTTGCCAATCCAGCTATGGTCGAATTTACGAGGACGACAAATCTGCGTTGACGCGGGTGCGACAAGCTACTGCAGAATTATCCGAACTCTCCGAATATGAATCACGGTTTAGCGAGTACCTGGAAGGGCTTGAGTCAGCAGGTGCGCTGCTTGAAGACTTGTCATTCTCACTTCGCGACTTTGCCGACAAGTTGGAGTTTTCTCCGGCACGGTTGGCTGAAATAGATGATCGGTTGGCTGAACTAACAAGGCTCAAGCGGAAATACGGTGGCACACTCGAGGCCGCGTTGGAACACATGGCGCGTTCGCAAGATCGTTTGCAGCAAATTGAGTCGTCAGACGAACGTGAGAGACAACTGAAAGCCGACGTAGCCAATGCTCGCGAGCTCTACCTGAAACTTGCAGCAAAACTTCACAAGGAACGCGTGCGCGCTGCGAAAAAGTTTGAGCAGTCCGTTGAGAAAGGCCTTGCTGAAGTCGCAATGGACAACGCGCGATTTCAAGTCATCGTGTCCGATAAGCTTCAGCTTGTCGGTGAGTCTTCAAAGGCTGAGGATCATCAAGGCGATTCAACCGTAGAGAGTGACAAGCTGAAGCATATCGGACATAAGGGCACAGATGACATCGAATTTTATTTCTCCGCTAATCCGGGGGAAGAACTCAAACCGCTGGCAAGGATCGCTTCCGGTGGAGAAGCTTCGAGACTGATGCTCGTGTTGAAGACTGTTGCCAATGCCGCCGAGTTTCCGCGAACCATCGTATTCGACGAAATCGATACCGGCATCGGTGGTCGCGTAAGCGAAGCAGTAGGCGCGAAGCTGAAGCGACTGTCTCAAACGAACCAGGTCCTGTGCGTCACACATCAGCCCCAGATCGCCCGCTTCGCCGACAGCCATTTGACGGTGCAAAAGGAAGCCGCAAAGAATCGTACGGTCGTTAATGTAATAAGGCTTGATCGTAACGGTCGCATCGAAGAGCTTGCTCGCATGCTGACCGGCGCCGAGATCACCGATAGCGCACGACGCCACGCAAAAGAGTTGCTCAAGACTCAGATTTGATCCCGAAATCGGGTACTACCTCCTCGCTCACTAGTATCAGCTTCAGCTGTCAAACCAGGAGTACGTCATGTCCGACTCTTCCAAAAAAGACTCTCCCACACTTTTCTTGCGTGTGTATACAAAAACCGATGGGAAAGCCTATCTGCTCTACGAACCCGGCAATCAGGAAGTCGAGATTGATCCGCCGGTGAACAAGGAGAATCTCGAGAAGGCCAAGAGCAGGCTTATCGTTCAATCCAGTTCCGCCTTGGAAGATGAACAGAGAGCTGAGCGTGAGCGGCTCGAGGGATGCGACGAAGCCACGGCAACACCACAGCAACTGGCACATCGACAGATCAGAAAATCGCTTGAGCCAGAAAAGCTCACTTTCTTTGAGAGCATCAAACATTATTCCTTCTCGGTCCAACAGGGATTGTTCGCCTTGTTGGCAATCTGGTTGCTGATTTCATTGTTCTACAAGGGGGTGGATCTGTCGGAGCATTACCTGCCTGAGGCTGCTCACCTATTCGTTCTTGCGCTCTACGTGATTGGACTCAGTCTTTGTATTTACCTGATGGCTACTGATGAAAAGCGTCGCCAAGAAACCAAAAGGATTCGAGTATGGTTTGGTCCACGCGGCATGCTTGTACTTCCCTGTTTGACTTTAGTTACAGCTGCATCTGTATTTGGCTCGATCACACTCTCCTTACATAGGCACGGATTGGTTTCTTTTCAGGAGTGCGCCGGGCGTCCAGTTGGCGCCGGTTCTCTGACGGACTTCTATATGTGGCACTTCATGAAGCTGGTTCCACTAGTAAAGATCAATGAGGTGCTCAAGCTTAATGAGCCGCTTTGTTATTCGCAGAAGCGTGTGGGTTTGCTAATTCTACTCTTCCAAGCCTTAGTGGTGATTCCAAGCATCAATACTGTCTTGTATTACTGGAAGAACCGTCATGTGCTGACCGCTCCTCCTGTTGATTACGTTTATGAACCCGGGTGGGAACCTGGCGAGGAAAAAGCTGAAGCTGGTTGAGCGACACTGTGGGGAGCAAACGAACAACTTCTTATTTCCTAAGGGAAGAGTTCTTCGTTTGCACAAACTGGTTCTGAGCCCGCGAAGCGGGCTAAAGCATATAGCCTAGGGTGGAGCAAGGCTTTGCGAGCGGAACGGAACCCTAGGTTAGAGTCTCAATGAGATTTTAGCCCGCTCAGCGGGCGACAGACATTTGCCCAGCGGCTGTCGCCCGCGGTGCGGGCTAACACATCATTCGCTGACTGGTCCTAGGGTATCGCTCGCCGAGCCTCGCTCCACCCTAGGCTATATGCTTAAGCCTGCTTCGCAGGCAAACAACCCTATGCAGTTAACCGCACTGTGGACAATTAAACATCAGAACACACCTCGCCTGGTTTGTCTCAAATCTCTGATCGTCCGATCTCTCATTCATCACGGTTTTCAGCTTGAGACAAAGCCGCCTCGCCTCGTTTGCTGCTGAAACCAGCGGTGTGTACTCTGTGCCTACCTTTATGAGCTCAGAACCAAACAAAATCATTTATTCCATGGTCGGCGTCAGCAAGTTCTACGACAAGAAGCCGGTCCTCAAAGATATTTATTTGTCTTACTTCTACGGCGCGAAGATCGGTGTCATCGGATTGAATGGCTCGGGAAAGTCTTCTCTTCTGCGAATCCTTTCCGGTGTCGACAAAGACTTCAATGGTGAAACTGTCATCTCACCTGGCTTCACTGTCGGATACCTCGAACAAGAGCCATTAATTGACGACGCGCGTACCGTTCGTGAAGTCGTCGAAGAGGCCGTGCAGGAAACTGTTGACCTGCTGAAAGAGTTTGAGGAGATCAACACAAAGTTCGGCGAGGAGATGAGCGACGATGAGATGTCTGCTTTGCTCGAGCGGCAAGGCGAAGTACAAGAGAAGCTCGACGCGCAGGATGCCTGGGATCTCGACTCACGACTTGAGATGGCCATGGATGCGCTTAGATGTCCGCCTCCTGACACACCTGTAAAAGTCTTGTCCGGCGGTGAACGACGTCGCGTGGCTCTGTGCCGGTTGCTGCTAAAGAAACCCGACATCCTGTTACTCGACGAGCCCACAAACCATCTCGACGCGGAGTCCGTTGCCTGGCTCGAGCACCACCTTCAGAGTTATGCCGGAACGATCATCGCGGTTACTCACGATCGATACTTCCTCGACAACGTAGCGGGTTGGATCCTGGAGTTGGACCGTGGCGCGGGTATTCCGTGGAAAGGCAACTACACGTCCTGGCTCGAACAGAAACAGGAACGTTTACGTCGCGAAGAAAAATCAGAAAGCGAAAGACAGAAGACGCTTCAGCGCGAACTCGAATGGATTCGTATGTCTCCAAAGGCGCGACACGCTAAAGGCAAAGCGCGAATTAACTCTTACGAAGAACTCTTACGCGAGGAGACGGAGAAACGCCGCGAAGATCTTGAAATTCATATTCCACCCGGACCACGACTAGGCAATGTAGTTATTCAGGCCGAGAACGTCGACAAAGGTTACGACAAAAATCTGCTCGTAGAAGACATGACCTTCTCGCTTCCGCCCGGAGGAATCGTAGGCGTCATCGGTCCAAACGGTGCCGGCAAGACCACACTGTTTCGTATGATCACCGGTCAGGAACAACCGGACGACGGAACGATCCGGATGGGAGAGACTGTAGTGCTGGCATACGTGGATCAAAGTCGCACTCTTGATGCCAACAAGTCGATTTGGGAGGAGATTAGTGGC
>DATEXA010000511.1:0-20797 GCA_035257465.1 Pyrinomonadaceae bacterium
ATTCCACGTAAGTTCGAACGAATGCCGCTCTTCCGAACAGAGCAGAGTTGCTGAGTCGCATCGAGCTATAAACATCGCACTCCTCCGGAGTGAAGAAAGAACTGCTGAAGAGCAAAAGCTTTGAGTAAATCCTGCTTCGCGAGTTACTCGTGGACTTTTGCAAGAGGCTCTTTGGCCTTTGTCGGAAATACTCGCCGATATGGAACTCAACGGTAAGACCGCAGTCGTAACTGGTGGCACTAAGGGAATCGGACGAGCAATCGCTGAGTCGCTAATAAGCGAGGGTGCAAACGTCGTCATCACAGCACGGCACGCTGCTGATCTTGAAAACGCAGTTGCAGAATTGAATGCAATAGATCGAGGTCGAGCGGTTGGTTTTAGTTGTGACGTTCGCGATCACTCAGAAGTTAGATCCCTGGTTAAAAACGTAATCAAGACTTTTAAAAAGATCGACGTGCTCGTCAACAATGCGGGCACTGGAATCTTTGGCTCGATTGAAGATACGTCACCTGAAGACTTCCGAGCAGTCCTTGAAACCAATCTGTTTGGTGTCTATTACTGTTGCCACGAAGTAATCCCATTGATGAAGCAGGGTGGTGGTGGATACATTTTTAATATCTCCTCGCTTGCCGGTGTTAACGCGCACGCAGGTATGGCTGCCTACAATGCATCTAAGTTTGGACTAAACGGATTCAGCGAAGCGTTGATGCAGGAAGTCAGACACGATGGAATCAAAGTGAGTTACATCATGCCTGGATCGGTAAACACGGAATTTGGTGGCGATTCAGCCGGTGATGAAAAAAGTTGGCAGTTACAACCCGAAGACATCGCACAAGTCGTGATAGATCTACTGAAATTTCCCGAACGAAGTTTGGTAAGCCGAGTTGAAATTCGTCCGACAAAGCCTCCGAAGAAATTATGAAAGAGTCGGCTCCTTAGATGCGAGCAGTCGTTCAGCGCGTAACCCGCGCTAGAGTCACGGTCGATGACGAGACAGTCGGCGAGATCGGAAGCGGTCTCGCCGTCTTATTAGGCGTTTCGGCAGACGATACAAACGCTGATGCGGACTATCTCGCGCATAAGATCGCGGCACTAAGAATTCTGGACGATTCAGAAGGACGCATGAACCTCTCGTTAAAGGATGTCGGTGGAGAGATGTTAGTGGTGTCGCAGTTCACACTTTACGGCGATGTTCGCCGAGGCTTGCGACCGTCGTGGAGTGATGCGGCTCCGCCTGAAGTAGCAGAGCCGCTTTATGAGTCCTTCGTCAAGAAGTGCAGGGGATTGATTGAACGAGTGGAGACTGGAAGTTTTCGTAAGATGATGCTCGTCGAGCTTGTTAATGATGGGCCGGTCACGTTGATGCTCGACAGTCGCAAGCTTTTTTGAGTTAGATCATATCCTCGGTTGATTTTGAACTTTCATCCAATTCGAATCGATCTCTGTCTCTTCTTTCAATCTTATCGATGAATTCGAGTGCCTCATTGTCTTCGTAGCTTACGCCCATAGCGCGAGCGTTTTCCTCAACCAGAGACTGATCAGGGGTTGGGTTATCGCCAGCGACAGACTCAGAACCGCTTTCGTTAACATCTTCCCAGTTCGCGTCGAGATCGCCACCTGCGTCGCGCGGTGACGACGAAGTGTTGTTTCTCAGGCGCTGGGCGAGCAAGTCAGGATCTTTTGGTGCGCGAGAGATCTCTTCGTCCATAAACTCTTCGATTTCCGGATCGGGAACGTAATTGGGATTGTTGGCGAGGTATTCAAAATCTTCTGCGTGTTTCTTGGGCATCTAGGCCTCCTTACGCCAAGGTCACTGCCGACGACAATGTGATCTGTTCAGGTTCATTTTACACAAACTTCTATGACCTGAAATCGCCGCTATTCTCTATCGGGGGCTCGGTGATGAAACTATAGCAAATGCGATCAAATACAGCTATTAAACCTATGAATATGAAGTGCACACTCCTCAGAAAAGGTGTGCTTGACGATTGATGATGCGAACTTTACACTTCAATTTGAACCACACAAGACTCCACACTTCATCTCAAGAGACGAGTTCGAATCGTCTCACTTCTCAGGAAAGGATTTGACCATTCCTATGCCATCTGGTCCGTTCGATTCTTTGCAAACATTTGAGACTCTTTCAGGTCCTGGTCGTTTCTTCTCGCTCCCACAACTTGAAAAGAGTGGTGTTGGACCTATCTCCCGTTTACCAATCAGTATTCGGATAGTACTTGAGTCAGTGCTTCGCAATTGTGATGGAGAAAAGATAACCGAGCAAAACGTTAAAGCGCTCGCAAACTGGCAAGCGAATGACGAGCGAGTGGATGAGATTCCTTTTATCGTTGCCCGTGTTCTCTTGCAAGACTTTACGGGAGTGCCGTTATTGGTGGATCTCGCTGCAATGCGCTCAGCGGTCGCTCGCCTGGGAAAGAATACTGGAATCATAGAACCCCTTGTTCCCGTGGACCTGGTGATTGACCACTCGGTGCAAGTTGACTTTTCGAGTACGAAAGATGCCTTCGAGAAGAACATGGCGATGGAGTTCAAACGGAACCGATCGCGTTATCAGTTCCTGAAGTGGGGGACTCAAGGATTTGACGGCTTTCGCGTGATTCCTCCCGGCATTGGAATTTGCCATCAGGTAAATCTTGAATACCTGGCCAAGAACGTCTGGGAGAAGAACGTTTACTTCCCTGATACGCTGGTAGGAACGGATTCGCACACCACGATGATAAATGGCCTCGGTATTGTTGGGTGGGGAGTGGGTGGTATCGAAGCCGAAGCTGCAATGCTTGGACAACCTGTTTACTTCCTGACTCCAGATGTGGTTGGTGTTCATTTGAGCGGCTCGTTACCGGAAGGTGTGACTGCGACTGACCTTGTGCTGCGAGTTACTGAGATGATGCGTGCAGCAAAGGTTGTAGGAAAGTTTGTAGAGTTTCACGGCGAAGGTGCAGCAGGTTTGTCAGTGACTGACCGTGCGACGATCGCAAATATGGCGCCCGAGTACGGAGCAACGATGGGTTTCTTCCCAATTGATGAAGAGACTTGTCAGTACCTGCTGGCTACTGGAAGAGCCGAAGAACATGTTGAGTTGGTGCGGCGCTATTACAGCGCACAAGGTATGTTTGGCATTCCGAGGAAAGGCGAATGTAATTACAGCGTAGTGTTTGATCTCGACTTGAATTCAATTCGTCCAAGTGTTGCCGGACCCAAACGCCCACAGGATCGAATTGAACTGCCGAAGCTGAAAGAGCAGTTCAACCAGCTGATGCTCAAACCACTCAAGGACGGTGGTTACGGAAAGACCGAAGAGGAACTCTGGACTCGTTATCACGTGAAGATTGGAGAGGACAAACAACTAGTCGTGGCCGGCGGCGGTGAACAGGGATCGGAAACTGTTCCTGAGGCTGGAGCAGTAGATCACGTGACAGCCACGGGAACGAGTGTCTGGACTGAGACAGAAATGGTAAACAACCGCCCGACGCCGGACCAGGTCGCTCAAATCCCGGAAGACGAATTTAAAACTGGCGATGAACTCATCGGGCATGGTGATGTATTGATCGCGGCTATTACTTCCTGCACAAATACCTCAAATCCCAGTGTGATGCTTGCGGCTGGCTTGCTCGCAAAGAAAGCGGTTGAGCGAGGATTGACAGTGAGCCCAAAGGTTAAGAATTCGCTGGCTCCAGGATCCAGGGTCGTCACAGAGTATTTGGAAAAGACCGGTTTGCAGCCTTACTTGAACCAACTCGGCTTCAATCTTGTTGGATACGGTTGCACCACATGCATCGGCAACTCTGGTCCGCTCGATCCATCGATTGAACAGGTGGTGACTGAACGTGACGTTATCGCGGCTTCAGTACTTTCGGGTAACAGAAATTTCGAAGCGCGTGTCCATCAGAGCATCAAAGCAAATTTTCTGATGAGTCCTCCGCTGGTTGTCGCTTTTGCGCTGGCGGGTCGAGTCGATCTGGATATTTCATCAGAACCGCTCGGGCCTGGCTCAAATGGCCAGGATGTTTACTTGAAGGATATTTGGCCGAGCATGCAGGAAGTGAACGAGGCAATGCGTGCTGCGTTTGATCCCGAGACTTATCGACGGCTTTACAGCAACTTCGCGGATCAAAATCCGTTGTGGAATGAAATACCAATGACCACCGGCAGTTTGTATCAGTGGGAACCCGATTCGACCTACATTCGTGAGCCACCCTATTTCGATAACTTCAAGAGTAGTCTGGAGCCGGTGTCGAGCATCAAGGGCGCTCGTGCACTCGCTATCTTTGGCGATTCAGTAACCACTGATCACATTAGTCCCGCTGGAGCCATCAAGGCTTCATCCCCCGCAGGTCTTTACCTGCAACAACAAGGTGTCGACGTTCGCGACTTCAACAGCTACGGCGCTCGTCGTGGGAACCACGAAGTTATGGTCCGTGGCACGTTTGCCAATGTTCGTATCAAGAACCTGATGGTTCCGGGAGTGGAAGGTGGAGTCACGATTCACCAACCTGATGGCGAGCGAATGAGTATCTACGACGCAGCGATGAAGTATCAGGAAGAACGAGTTCCACTTGTGATTGTCGCGGGCCAGGAATACGGAACTGGTAGCTCGCGAGATTGGGCAGCAAAAGGAACACGACTTCTTGGCGTCAAGGCGGTCATCGCCCAGAGCTTTGAACGAATCCATCGGAGCAACCTGGTTGGTATGGGCGTTCTACCGTGTCAGTTCAAGGGCGACACTAATGCGGCGTCGCTAAATCTTGATGGGAGTGAGACGATTAAGCTAGTTGGAATCGAGGCAGGAATTCGGCCGTTGCAGGATCTTACGTTATTGATTCATCGCGCCGATGGTAGAACAGACGAAACAACGTTGACGTTGAGAATCGACACTCCGATCGAGGTTGACTACTACAAACACGGTGGGATTCTGCCTTTTGTCTTGCGGCAGTTGCTCGCCGGAACGACTGATTTTTAGAATTTTAACTGACCGGCAAGCATGGAGTTTGTCGGCATGAGAACAAGAGGAGATATATGTCAACTGCACAAGCGGCTGAGAACACCAACCCGCAGAAGTACCAACTCTTCATCGATGGCCAGTGGGTCGATGCTGAATCAGGAAAAACATTCACGACGCCAAATCCAGCTACCGGCGAAACGCTCGCTGAAGTTGCTGAGGCTGATAAAGCCGACATCGATAAAGCTGTAGCTGCCGCTCGTCGCGCGTATGAGGGCAAGTGGTCAACGATGAGCGCTCGTGATCGAGGCCGTCTACTTTACAAACTTTCCCAACTGATCGAAGAACACTCAGCTGAACTTGCCGCAATCGAGACGGCAGATAACGGTAAGCCAATCAAAGAATCTTTGTACGTTGACTTGCCGCAGGTTGCGGAAAACTTTGAATACTTCGCGGGCTGGTCCACGAAGATTGAAGGCGAAACAATCCCGGTTCCTGGAAAGATGTTCAACTACACTTTGCGCGAACCCCTCGGAGTGTGCGGTCAAATCATTCCCTGGAATTTTCCGTTGTTGATGGCCGCGTGGAAACTTGCTCCTGCCTTAGCGGCAGGCAATACGGTGGTACTCAAACCAGCCGAACAGACTCCGGTTGGCGCAATGGAACTGGCCAAGTTGATTCAGGAAGCGGGATTTCCGGAAGGCGTGGTGAACGTTGTCCCAGGTTACGGTGAAACTGCGGGCGCGTCCCTGGCAGCGCATCCCGGCATCGACAAGATTGCGTTCACTGGTTCGACTGAGGTTGGCAAGTTGATCGCAAAGACCGCCGCCGAGAACCTGACGAAAGTTTCGCTAGAACTCGGTGGCAAGGCACCGAACATCGTTTTTGCAGATTCCAACCTTGATCAGGCTGTCGCCGGCGCAATGATGGGGATTTTCTACAACCAGGGTCAGGTGTGCTGCGCTGGCTCGCGATTGTTTGTGGAAGAGAAAGTCAAAGACGAGTTCCTATCAAAATTGACTGAACGTGCCGAACGAATCACAGTCGGCGATCCCATGGATAAGTCGACCCAGATGGGCCCGCAAGTCTCGGAGGAGCAACTGAATAGAATCAAGGGCTACGTTGATATTGCTCGAGATGAAGGTGCAGCAGTTGTTACCGGTGGTGTAGGACCGGAGCTGTCAGGTGCTTTCCAAAAAGGTTACTTCTTCCGTCCAACAATCTTCGCCGATGTCAATAACAAGATGCGCGTGGCGCAGGAGGAAATATTTGGTCCTGTAGTTTCGGTAATCAGCTTCAAAGATGAAGACGATTTAATTAAACAGGCAAACGACACTATCTATGGTCTGTCTGCCGGCATCTGGACGCAAGACATCACGCGCGCTCATCGCTTTGCGAAGGAAATCAAGGCTGGGGTGATTTGGATCAATACTTACAACATGTTCAATGCCGCCTCGCCTTTTGGCGGATACAAACAGTCAGGCTATGGCCGTGAAATGGGCCGACACGCGTTGGATCTCTACACACAGGTGAAGAGTGTTTGGGTAGATCTGTCAGGACGGCCCATCGGTTGGTTCGGAAAGTAAGTGAAGAACAAGATGAAGCAGGCGGGGACGCCTGGGGTCCCAACCTTCCGCTTGTGTTTCAACCGGAAGGTTGTGGTTTTGTTGTGACCCGAAGGCATCGCAATTCCGCGTGCTATCATCCTTACAACTCTCCCGAAATGAATCCAACCATTAAAGGAGACGCCTTATGCCTGGAATTAAGAATGCCGCGTTCGTTCTGTTAATCCTCGTAGGAACGCTTCTATTAACCGCCTGTCCCAGCCAGACCAACATTTCAAAGATCAATGCCAATCCAGATCGCTATCGTGGTAAGGAGGTCGGGATCGTGGGTCGCGTAACAGATAGTTACGGAGCGCTTGGTCAGGGCGCTTACGAGATCGACGACGGAACCGGCAGAATCTGGGTTGCAACACATAAAGGTATACCTTCTCGCGGGACCGAAGTCGGAACCAAAGGGTACGTCCACAACGGATTCAGTTTCGCTGGTCGTAGCTATGGCACCGTCATAGAAGAGACGGGCCGTCGCACGAAAGTTCGATAGTTATTTCACTTAAGACTAAATCCTAAATCCGAAATCCGAAATTCGATTTCCCGACTCTCCCCTAAATGCAAATACATCCCACCACCGAGCGAACAGTCGTGACTCTTCTCGATCGAGAGTTCGCTTCGTTCGGTGAAAGCTTGCGGACGCTCACTGAATCAGTTCCTGTTGATTTGTTGTACCGCCAACCACCTTCACACACTATCGGAGAGAACATACTCAGGAGTGCCGGCGCAGTAGAACAGACATTTGGGGGTATAACGGCTAACCTTTGGGATGATCCTTTTGAATGGACGTTGCCGGAGACACTTTCTACTCCGGATCTAATTCTTGAATATCTGTCAGAGGTTGAGACTACAAGGTTGCGAGCCTTTTCCAGCTTTGTGAATGACGACGCGCTGTTGAAGTACATCGCCGTTCCTTCCGGCAAACCTTGCTCAATCCTGGAACTGTTGCTACAGACAATCAGTCGGGCATGCGATTATCGCGGCCGGGCGGCGGCAACGCTCAAATTGCTTTCCGATGTGCACGCTCCCGGGTTTATTATCTAGGCCGTCGTATCAGTCCTGTCGTGAGGAACAACTGAATGTATTGCCCTCAATGCGGTCAACAGCAAGCACCTGGAACGGTGAGGTACTGTTCACGTTGTGGTTTTCCTCTTGACGGCGTACTGCAGTTACTTGGCAATGGCGGGATGTTGCCGGTCTATCGTGATCCTCAAGCGCCAAAAGAAATGTCGCCCAGAAAGAAGGGAGTACGACAAGGAGGGATGTTGTTACTCTCAGGAATGGTTGTTTGCCCAATCCTCGGTGTATTTGCCAGTTACACCAATGCAGCTTTTCCGGAAATTTTGGTGGCCCTTGCTGCGATTATCTGCTTTATTGGTGGGCCACTTCGGATGCTTTACGCCGGTCTCTTTGAGGAGGGTGCTCCGAGTCCTTATGCGCCCGGAGTGAGGCCCTACCTGTCGCCGCCAATTTCGACTCCACAATTCGGCGGTCCAGTACATAACGCGGCATTACCACCACCGCCAGCTCAGTCAGCATCGGGTTGGCGCCAACGGCCCATCACAGCCGAGCTTGCAAACCCTCCTAGTGTCACCGAGAACACCACCCGATTGTTGGACAAAGAAGATCGAACTGGAAATCAGTAGGTAGTTTTGGCTTCTGTTTGATGGTTACGTCTACAACAGGAGAGTTATTGTCTTCGCCGTTAGCTGAAGAATTGTCCGGGCGAATTCGTCGCATGGGCAAAATCACTTTTCGCGAGTGGATGGAAGCGGCGCTCTATTACCCAACCTTTGGGTATTACAATAGAACGGATCTAAAACGGTGGGGAAGGGCGGGTGATTATCGGACGAGCCCGGAGCGAAGCGAACTGTTCGCAGCGACGTTTGCGAGGCACTTCGTTCACCTCTATGAGCAACTAAATCAGCCCGAGGAGTTTACGATTGTTGAAGTAGGCGGTGGCGATGGCCAGTTTGCCACTGGGGTTCTTGAGACGATTGAGAAACTTTCACCGGCGGTGTTTGATGTTACGCGTTATGTCTGTGTGGAGTTGAGTCAGGATGCTCGTTCACGAACTGCTGAACGACTCCAGAAATTCAACGGTCGTGTTGAGTTTGCGAAGCTTACGGAGTTGGCGCTAATCGAAGCAGGAATAGTTTTTTCCAACGAACTAATTGATGCGTTTCCCGTTCACCGTGTAACCAGTGTCGATGGAAAATTGAAAGAACTCTTTGTGACTGTGGATGACGACGGCAACTTTGCCTGGTTGGCCGCTGAACTATCAACTCAGAAGCTGCATGAGTTTTGCCGGAACGAAGCCCCGCCACTGGTTGAGGGACAAATAATTGAAGTTAATCTCGACATAAAAGACTGGCTGAATACGATCGCTGAAAAATTAGTCAACGGATATCTGATAACCGTTGACTATGGTTCTGAAGCAGAAGAACTGTATGACGCCTCAGCTCGACTCAAGGGAACATTAAGAGCATTTCGCCGACATAAGTTTGTTGATGAAGTGTTGACTTCACCAGGCGAGTACGACATCACGACAAGTGTTGATTGGACGTTCGTGAAAAACGTGGGACACAGACTGGGCCTGGAGGTTGAAAGATTTCAGGCGTTGGATAGGTTCCTAATCGAGGCCGGTGCCCTGGAGGAGCTCGAGGATCGTTTGGCAACGGCGGGTTCCGAGTTGGAGAAGTCGAAGTTGACTACTACTGCACGCGAGATGATTTTACCTTCCGGTATGGCCGCGCACTTTCAGGTACTCGTTCAGAAACGGCGGACTACATGACATTTGATTACGAACTAATCGACGTTTGCCACACGATCGACGACGGGATGATTACCTACAAAGGTTTGCCCGCCCCAGTCATAACGGATCACCTGTCGAGAGAAGCCTCCAAAAATCACTATGCGGCTGGCACGGAGTTTCACATTGGCAAAATTGAAATGGTGGCCAACACTGGAACGTACATTGATAGTCCCTTTCATCGTTATCCAGATGGAACAGATCTCGCTGGGCTGGACTTGTACACGCTCGCCAATCTCGACGGCCTGGTTGTCAAACATGACGACAAAGACGAGCGAGCGATTGACGTCGATTCAGTCCAGGCTCTGGATGTCAGAGGAAAGGCCGTCTTGTTCCAAACGAACTGGGACTTACACTGGCGTACCGAAGAGTATTGGAGCGGGAAGCATCCATTCGTTACTGAGGCAGCTGCTCGGCTGCTGGCGGAATCAGGCGTGGCCCTTGTCGGAATTGATTCTTACAACATAGACAATACACAAGAACCAACGCGTCCAGTTCATAGCACTCTGCTGCGACACAACATTCCTATAGTCGAACATCTTTGCGGGCTCCGCGATCTTCCCAACGACGGCTTCAAATTCTTTGCCGTGCCTGTGAAGGTTCGTAAGTTTGGAACGTTTCCCGTTCGGGCGTTTGCGCTGGTACCGAAGAACTGAGCGCTCGCGCGACTTGTGTTGGGACCGTAGGCGTCCTCGCCTGCCCGGTTGTCACAAGCGTCAGTAAATTGTAATCAGCAGGCTAGGACGCCTGCGGTCCGAGCACTCGCCTGCGGATGCGAAATGGTCGATGCTGCGAGGTCGCAGTTCCCGATAAGATCTGTTCTACCGTTGCTCTAAAGTATTCACAATACATTCTGGTCGGAGGTCTGATATGCGGCTTCGTAGGAAATGGACTGCGGTAAAAGTTGTGTTCCTCGGCATTACACTCAATTTCGCTGCGGTGAACTTAACTTCGGTTGGCGCTGACGACCTCACTTCCAACGTTACACCGCAGCCGTATTTCACAGAGCCAGCACTCTCGCCCGACAGAAAGGAAATTGCGTTTGTCTCTGGCGGAGACATCTGGACCGTTCCTGCCTCGGGTGGAACGGCATCTTTACTAGTTTCTCATCCGGCCAACGAAGCGCGGCCAATGTACTCACCCGATGGTCGGCAACTGGCTTTCATTTCGAGTCGAACCGGCAACGGCGATATCTATCTGCTTACCCTCGCCACTGGAGAACTCAAGCGGCTTACCTTCGATGACGGACTTGATCAGCTCGATGGTTGGTCCCGCGATGGACAATGGATCTACTTCACATCAGCAAGCAGAGACATCGGCAATCTCAACGATATCTTTCGTGTCAGCATGTCGGGTGGGACGCCAATGCAAGTCAGTGCGGATCGATATACGAACGAATTTTTCTCTGCTCCATCACCTGATGGCAACACACTGGCTTTTAGCGCGCGTGGAATCGCTTCTGGTCAATGGTGGCGCAAAGGCCATAGCCACATCGATGAATCTGAAATCTGGTTACTACGATCGTTTGATGGGGCCGCCGGAACGTACGAGCGTGTTACCGAAGCTGGTGAAGCGAAGGAGTTGTGGCCGATGTGGAGCTTAGACGGTCGCAACCTCTTTTACGTTTCGGATCGAACTGACCCCGGCAACAAGAGTGGAGCTCAAAATATTTGGAGTGTTACGCCGGGTCGAAACAACGCGAAACGCGTATCGAACTTCAGTGATGGTCGTGTGATTTGGCCGAGTATTTCGTACGACGGTCGCGAGATTGTTTTTGAGCACAACTTCCGAATCTGGAAACTAGACACCGAAACAGGGAAGAGCGGCGTTGTTGAGATTCAACGTCGTGGAGCTTCCGCAGGACCAGCAGTAGAACATCTTCGACTTAGTGATCAACTCTCCGAGCTACAACTTTCTCCGGATGGGAAGAAAGTTGCATTTGTGATTCGTGGTGAAGTCTTCGCTGCGTCTTCCACGGATGGGGGAGATGCTGCTCGCGTGTCATTTAGCAGTGGCGACGAATACCAACTCTCGTGGTCACCAGACAGTCGTCGCCTCGTCTATGTATCTGATCGTGAGAAGACCCCACATCTTTACCTCTACGATTTCAATGGCAACTCGGAAACGCAACTGACTAATGACAGTGCTGATGATTCGACGCCCATGTTCTCACCGGATGGCAAATCACTAGCGTTCATACGCGGCGCCCGGGAACTTCATGTTTTGGATTTGAATGACAAGAAGGACCGGACTGTTGCAACGGAAATCTTTGAGCGTCCGCCGATTATCGCTGATCGCCCGTTCGTTTGGTCGCCGGACAGCAAATGGTTGGCATATGTCTCGGTAGGCCAGAGTCAGTTTAAGAATGTCAGTATCACACCAGTGGAGAACGGCGCAGGTAAACCGGCAACGTTCCTCGCCAATGTTGCCAGTAATACTTTGTCGTGGAGTCCTGATGGAACCTTCATTCTGTTTGATACTGGCCAACGCACAGAGACCACGCAGCTCGCACGAGTCGATTTGATACCGCGTACACCACGTTTCCGAGAAGACCAGTTTCGCGATCTGTTTAGGGAAGAGACGCCACGAAACATCACACCTGCTCGGCAGGAGCCGCGCAGCGTTCCGGCAGAAACACGACCCTCTCCTTCACCAGACGCTGTGCCAACAAGTTCACCTGCAGCCTCGCCAACAGCAAAACTTCCCGTCAAGGCTGTTCAGGTTGTATTTGAAGAAATTAGAAAGCGCCTCAGTCTGCTGCCGGTCGGCCTTGATGTGAACTATCAAACGATCAGTCCGGATGGGAAATGGGTGGCAATGGTTGCTAGTGCCGCCAATCAGTCGAATATCTACATCTATTCTTTGGATGAGCTTTCTCGTGACCCTGCCGTTGCAAAGCAGTTGACGTCGACGGCGGGGTCCAAGTCGTCTCTTCAGTTTACGGCTGACAGCAAGGAACTCTTCTTCATTGAAAATGGACGTATCGGTATCGTGAATCTTGAAGGTCGCAACCGATCTCTCGCGGTCAATGCAGAGATGGACGTCGATTTTTCACGCGAGAAACTAGAGGTCTTTCAACAAGCGTGGTCGCTACTCCGCGATAACTTCTACGATCAAGGGTTTCACGGCGCTAACTGGGATGGAG
This sequence comes from Pyrinomonadaceae bacterium, assembly GCA_035257465.1. Lineage (GTDB taxonomy): Bacteria > Acidobacteriota > Blastocatellia > Pyrinomonadales > Pyrinomonadaceae > PSRF01. The sequence goes on from DATEXA010000511.1 coordinate 12,528, forward strand.
TTCGCGCTGAATATGAACCGATGATTGCCGGAGCTCGAACATCGGATGAAGTTCGCAGATTGCTGCAGTTGATGATCGGTGAGCTCAACGCTTCGCATCTCGGCGCTGCACCTCCCGCGAGTGCCAATACACCGACAACTGGACGCCTCGGTTTGCGCTTCGATCGTAAGGAGTATGAAACAACCGGACGACTGCGAATTACGGAAGTTATCCCGCTCAGCCCGGCTGCATTGCCCGGAAATATTAAGGTTGGAGACTATCTACTGGCTGTTGATGGCCGCACGATTGATGCACGAACTAATCTTGATGACCTGTTGAGTTACAAGACAAACCGCAGAGTGTCGCTGGCAATATCGTCCACAGCGGACGGCAACGGTAGACACGAAGTCGCGGTACGTCCAGTCAGTGCGGCAACGGAACGCGCGCTTCTCTATCGGAGTTGGGTTGAACGAAATCGAGAATATGTTTCCAAAGCGAGCAACGGCAGACTCGGTTATGTCCACATGTTCGACATGGGTTCGGGATCGCTTGCACAGTTGTATGTCGATCTCGATGTTGAGAACCATTCGCGTGAGGGAGTGGTGATCGATGTTAGAAACAACAGTGGTGGCTTTGTAAATGTCTACGCGATCGATGTCCTTGCTCGTCGCGGATACCTGACCATGACATTGCGTGGTCAGGGAGCAGCCCCAGCGCGCACGGTTCTCGGCCAGCGTGCGCTGGATCGACCAACGATATTGCTGACGAACCAACACTCGTTATCTGATGCAGAAGACTTTACCGAAGGCTATCGTTCCTTGAAGCTTGGCAAAGTCGTCGGCGAGCCAACAGCCGGTTGGATTATTTACACTTGGAACCAGGCTTTGATTGATGGGACGAACTTCAGACTACCTCGTATGAAGATTACTGCCAACGACGGCACTGATATGGAACGGCACCCTAGACCTGTTGATGTTGAAGTTATTCGACCGATTGGAGAGACATTAACAGGAAAGGATTCGCAGTTGGATGCTGCGGTCAAAGAGCTAATGAAAGACCTCGGTCCGGCACGCTCGACTTCGCAGCGTTAACGGTTTCTCTGCGCCACCTCAGCGTTCTCTGCGTCTCTGCTGTTCGAATCGTACCGGCAAATCGTCACCGCCGAGGCGCAGAGAACGTAGAGTTAGCGCAGAGAAAACCCAAGTAACTACGCTCCCCATCTCGAACAATAGACAACCGAAAATCCATTCATTAGTCTCACCTAAATCGTAATTCAAATCCTTTACGGAGGCAGTTATGGGAATAGGACAATCATTGCTACCCGAGTTTGATCACGAAATGGCCAACACTCGAAAAACGCTTGAACGTGTGCCCGACGACAAATTCGAATGGACACCCCACGCGAAATCTTTTCCGATGGGTAAGTTGGCAACGCATCTTGCAAACTTGCCGAGCTGGACAAATGTGACGATGGATATGGATGAGTTCGACATGGCACCCGAGGGCGTGCAGGTGAAGACACCTGAATGTTATTCGCAAAAAGAAGTGCTGGAAGCCTTTGATGCCAACGTTGCTAAAGCTCGAAAGGCGATTGAGGGAATTACTGACGAGAGGATCTTTCAACCGTGGTCGTTGCTTGCTGGCGGACAGAAATTGCTTTCAATGCCAAGAATTGCTGTTCTGCGTAGTTTCGTAATGAATCATATTATTCACCACCGCGCGCAACTGGGGGTGTATCTGCGTTTGAACGATATTCCTGTGCCTTCAATTTACGGACCTTCAGCAGATGAGCAGATGTGAGGTTCCGACTAGGCATCAAGCGTGGGTCAGCTCTGCGCTTTGGCCTCGAGCGCAAGAGGTGCCCATGCCAGCAGCGCAGTACTAGTCTCACGAGGATCACCCTTGCGACGTGTCACTTGTCGGTCGTGGCTATGAGAAGGCAGCGCTGAGCCGTCTCGTCCCGCGGCAACACTAGATATTTATCAGCGATCCACTGGGCAGTCGCGGAAATGATGCCGGGTGAGATATCGTTAAATGCGAAGCTGCCTGATGCGACTTTTTCACCTGAGGCTGTAGCGTAGACGTCCCAATAGAATTCACCGCGGGTTGGCTCGCCCCCTCCGAAAATAATGTGGCCCTTAGTGGGCTTCCCAGGCGACGTGTACGTCAAGGCTGCGAAGAAAGTCTTCTCCGGCGACAACATGAACCTAGACCAAGTTTCGCCGGTCCTCTCATAAGTCCTGTTTTGAAACTCGAACACGGGCTTCGCGCTGTCGTAGGGTAGGGTGGGGAACGAGTCTGAGCCTGTATCGCCGAAATACGAGTTGCCTCCCCTGATCGGAACCGCGCGCTCCCATGCGCCCGCAGGCGCCGGGGTTACGACCACATCACGACCTAGATCCACCGTATAATTTTCACGACTGATGGGTGCGGCCGATGCCTTCAGTGCAAACAGCAACTGGCTCCAAGGGGCTGACTCTGCCTTCCTCACTTCGTATTCGAAAGGGAGTGTCATGACAAAAATCTTATCGTCAGTGCTGCGAGCGGTCCATGGGTTGGGAAATCGCACCAGATAGACGGTCCCTCGCTCGATCTTAGGTGAGGGAAGCGTTGCACATCCGGCCACCGACAGATGCATTGCGGCCCCGAGCAATAGAAATATTGTCCTTAACCTCATCTATCCACTCCTTTACCTGACTGGCTGAGTCAAGCGGATCAAATTGAGGACGGAGAGACCCACGTCGTAGTTTGCAATAGTTGCGTGATTGCCTTTGCGATCAGGCTGCGGGATGAAACGTGGCGAGAGCTTTGAGTTGTTGAAACAAGGAAGTCGTTAAACTGAAATGTTGAGGTGGGTGTTTCCTTGAGTCCATTGCCAAGAACTACGCCACCCACAATCGTCGGCTGAAGTTTCACTGTCGCCACATTGCCAACTACCTTATAGGCGTTACGCAACCAATATGGTCATGGACTCCGCTCGCAGAAGATGCGGTTTCAGTAGTTATTTTTTTCCACGCTTTAACGGCCAAAAGTTGTCTCAAAAGAGCTCAAACTTGATCGTCAGATACTTCTTCGGATTTTGCCGGAAGTCGTAAATCATCTTTACACCTTCCGAAGAGAGCTGATTGACGTTTGTGTAAAGAGCGTCATCCGTTAGCAACTTTCCAACAGTACCTTCACCACGTTGGGCAGCAGCGACGAGATTATCTATTCGCTCAGCAGTGGTGTTGAATCTGGCGATAGCGGCGCGAGCGTCGTTATAAACCTGTTCGTCTTTTATGAGCTTTCCTAATGTGCCGTGTCCGGTATTGATGTCAGTAATCATCAGGTTGACTTGATCGACCGAGCGATCGAGTTTATCGGCAGTGCGGTTGATCCGCGTGTAGAATTCATCATCGGTGAGGAGTTTGCCGGCAGTACCACGACCTGCGCGAAGGTCTGCCGCGATTGCTCTTAACTGTACTGCGATGTCGTTTGCGTTGTTATAGAGCGCCGGATCGTTGATAAAGCGTCCCGCCGAGCCATTACCCGAACGAACCTGCGTCATCACATCTTCAGTTTCACGAATGGTTGCGTTGAGATTGTTATAAAGCGCCTCGTCGCTGAAGAGTCGTCCAACCGTTCCTTTGCCGTCCTTTACATCACGAACAATACCGCTGATTTCGTCAGACAGTTTACTCAGTCGCTGCGCCAGATCAGTGCCGGAGGTTGCAAAGTCATTGACTGTGTTTGAAGACGAGGATGGCAAGATCGCGTTCTCCGAAACAGGTGAACCCACGGCCGTTCCTGGCGTGATGTTGATGAGCATTTCATTGCCGAGCAGACTTGGTGAGGCCTGTTGCGCGGTTGAATCAGAACGAATACGCTGATTTGCCGGTTGACCGTCGATCGTCGAATCGATCGTCATCACAGCTTCAACGCGTGGAGCGTTTGGAACGTCGGAGGGAGCCAGCAGCGCAATACGATCGACTTTGCCTACTCGAACACCAGCCAGGCGAACCTCGGAACCCTCGCGTAAACCATTTGCATCTACGAAGCGTGCTCTCAAGTGAAGCTTTTTGCTAAACGGATTAATATCTCCCGAAGCGTTGAGCACCAGGAAAACCAGGATCACGACTGCTACGAGGACAAAAATGCCGACTCGTAACTGGCCCAGGGTTACACTCTTTTTTGATGAAGGCATGGTGCTCTCCTATGAACTATTGCTGACTCCGAACGTAACGAATTGTTTTTTCAATCGGAAATCGGCAATCGAAAATCGACAATGTCTTAATGTCCTCTGAGAAACTTTTTGATGTACGGATCCTCTGCCCGACGCAGGCTCTCATCTGTTCCGCTAAAAATAACTTTCCCCTCACGCATCATCATTACCTTGCTATTTATCAGGCACAGTCGCTCACCCTCGAGCTCGAACACCACTTTGCCCTCGTCATCGACTACAGCATATTCGGAGCAGATATAGTCGAGGTTGTTCATCTCGTGCGTAACGAAGATCGATGATACGTCTTCGAGATCGCGCAGTTTCATGGCGAGTTCGCAAATTGTTCGCGCGGTCGGCGGATCTAAACCGGCAGTAGGCTCGTCAAAAAGCACAATCTTTGGATCACCAATCAACGCTCGCGCAATTCCGACACGACGTCGCATGCCGCCCGACAGTTCAATTGGCATTTTGTCAATGGCATCCTCGAGATTCACGAACCGCAGCATCCTTCGCACTTCGGGTTCGACTTCATCTTCAGGGACACCTTGCTCGTGCAGACGGTACGCGACGTTGTCATAAACAGACAACGAATCAAAGAGCGCACCTTCCTGAAAGACCATGCCGATCTTTTTCCGGATCGTCATCATCTGGTTTTCGGAGTAGTTCGTCACATCTTCGCCGTCCACCAACACCTGCCCGCTGTCAGGCTTTAGAAGTCCAAGCACAAGCTTGATGATGGTTGACTTTCCTCCACCAGAGCCACCGAGGATGATCTTCGTTTCACCCTTCATGACTTTGAAGCTGAGGTTACTCAGAATGACCCGCTCGTCAAAAGCCAGGACAACATTCCTGAATTCGATGGCCGGAATGGCACGTTCGAGATCATCAACTTCGTGGAAAGTTGATTCAGCCGCGTTCTCGCTGACACTCGGCGAACTGATGTGGATTGAACTTGAAGACATAAAAGACTTATTGGGTACCTAGAATAACCTGAAGAGCTTTTGCCAGGAAATAATCGGCGATAATCACGATTATAGAAGCCATAACTACTGCACGCGTTGTCGACCGGCCAACGCCGACAGTTCCACCCTCAGTACCCAGTCCCTGCCGGCAGGCTATTGCACCAATGATCAAAGAAAAGACAATTGGCTTAACGACGCCGCCAATCAAATCGTCAGTCGTAATACCATCTTTTACTGAGGCGATGAAGACACTCGACGAAATCGAATAGAGTCCAATTGCTGTTACCCAGCCCCCGACAATTCCTAAAACGTCGGCCAAAACCGTCAAAAGCGGCAGGCTAATTAGTAGAGCAAAAACGCGCGGCGCGACCAGCTTTCGGATAGGGTCGGTGCCCAGGGCGCGCATCGCGTCGATTTGTTGCGACACGACCATTGATCCAAGCTCTGCCGAGATTGCGGATCCCACACGACCGGTCACCATTAATGCACAGAGCACGGGACCCAGTTCGCGAACCAGGGAGATAGCAACCAGATAACCCGTTTGAGATTGAGCGCCGTAACTCTTCAGGGTTGGAAAAGTCTGGACTGTAAGAACGCCGCCAGTGAAAAACCCTGTGAGGATGATGATAGTCAGAGAGCCAACGCCAATAGCATCCATCTGAGCGATAGTTTCAGTGAGGTAACGGGGTCGTTTGAAAACACCGCCAATTGCCCGCGTGGCTAGCAACGTTGTCTCTTGCAGTTCCAGCAGGGCCCGCGTAACAAAGTTCATGGGGAAAGTTTATGAATTCAGCAGCTTTCGATTGGGGCAGCGTTAAGTAGTTTGACGGCGGTAAAAGGGAACAAGAACTGTGGAACCTTTGCTTGTCTTGTCTTCGCCGGGAACGACCACGATCCCTACTTTGGAAAAGAGCGGCCTATGATGCGCAAATTGTGCGGGAGGCGTCAAGCATGAACTGTTGCCGTGTAGTGTTCTAACGCTACGCGTTGCACGGCCGTGTGCCAGGATGCGCAAAAAGGAAGAGCCGAGCAGTTTCACAACTGATCGGCTCTCTCGCGTGAGGGCGGTACGCCCTAGGGGCGAGGGTTTCGCACAGGTTCGTTACGCCGATCAAGCGGCGCCATACCGTTACCTTGATTAGGTCGTAAGCCGTTTACTCCAGGTCGGAGTGGACGATTGTCTTGTCTTCCCCTGAGGACATCTCCGGCTTTAAGTCGGAGATCGTGCCACACGGCAAGTTGGTCGGGATTGAGTACTCGTCTGATTCTGACTTCAGTTTGAATCCGCAAACGCAACTGTGCGGCTTGAGCGGCCGAAACTGCCTGCATGCGTTGTTCGATCAAACTGTCGTCGAGCACTTCAGCATCGAGCGCATCTTCCAACGCGCGGTTTGATTCACGCAACCGCAGGCCTATTACACTTCGTTCATCTTTTGTGTCCCGCTGAATTTGACGAATTTTCTGCTGCTGCTCCGGCGTCAATCGGAGTTGTTCGAGAAGATCGGGTGCAGATCCCTGTGACGGCGAATTTGGTTGTGGATCCTGAGGAGATTGGGCGGCAGCAGTTACTGTTAAGACTACTATCGCGACGATGGGGATTAGTGTTCTGACTATTGATCTCATTTCGACCTCTAGAACTCCTGATTAATTCGATCTCCGAGAAGATTTAGAGTGTCCTCGTCTTTACCGGAAAGCAATCTTAGATCGGCCGCGAGTTGTTCTCGCTCAGATTTAGATAACGGACGACGGACTTTTGCCGACTCGACTGATTTAGTGGACTGCTTGTTTGCCCTCGGTTTTGGCGAGTTTTGCGGGCTTGATAGCGCCACAGTTTGAGTTTGCGTGGCATTCGTGGAAGCAATCTGGGAAGCCTGCTTCTTAAGAGCTTGAGCGACTCTCTCATCAACTTGTTGCTGGGTATAGGTAGGTTCGCTGATCGCAATTTGCGGAGACGATTGCTTTCCTGATTTTGTGAGTACCAACACCAGCAACAGACAAAACAGGACGGCCGCGAAACCGATTGCACCCTTCATCCACAGAGGAGCTAAGTCGAAGAACGATTTAAATGCTGCGAGCGCTGATTTCTGTCTGAGTGGGGCGATAACCTGAGGAGTTACAAAAGCACCCAGCGCAGTCTCTTTCCAAGTTCCAATTGACTCACGAATCTGGCCGAATGAAGTCATCCCGTTCTGGCAGTTCACGCAGACTTGGAGATGCTTTTCGAATTGGGCAGCTTCGCGCTCATTCGCTTCACCGTAGAGAAACGAAATCAAATCGTCACCACGTTCACAAGTAGATGTTTTCGTCTCAGTCATCTTTGATACCTATCTTCAGCCAACTTCGCCGCCGAACTTTTGCAGTTTCATATGTAGCTGCTTCAGCGCTGTGTAAAGTCGGCTCTTGACTGTGCTGAGCGGCAAATCCAGAGCATCTGAAATCTCCCGAAATGTGAGTTCCTCAAACTCTTTCATCAGCACTATCTGACGCAATTCAAGTGGCAAACTATTTACAGCTCTGCGTACTGCCAGTGTGACTTGAGCACCCTCTGTTACTGCCGCAGGAGAATAAGTCAGAGGAGCTGCAAACATTCCTGCATGCTTCTCCTGTTCGTCCTCTAACGCTGATTCACCTCGAACTTTTGCTCTTCGTTGCCGCGTAATGCATTGGTTCACAGCTATTCGGTGCAGCCACGATGAGACCTTGGCTTCTCCACGGAAACCGCGCAGATTCCGAAACGCTGCCAGGAACGTCTCCTGGGTAGCGTCTCGGGCCTCTTCCTCGCGCCCGAGCATCCCATAGGCAAGCGCAAATATGCGTCGCTCCCAGCGGCGTACTATCTCGCCAAAAGCATCAGCGTCTCCAGTTAGAGCTCGCTCGACGATTATCTCGTCGGTCGTGACTGTGTCCATCTAGTCGCCCATGGAACCCCGTCAGTCTCTCGTCGGAGCGGCGGTCGATCATTGCCGCTCAAGGGTTTAGACGTCCAAACCTGACGATAAGTCTAGAAACTGTGCGCGAGACGAAGTTACGTTGTTAAAGTAAGTCAAAACTCGTTGACACTTTAACGACTGCTCGACAATAATGGGTTTGCGGGTCGCCGCTATCGTTCCGTCGACCCAATTTTTGTG
>DATEXA010000512.1:0-3978 GCA_035257465.1 Pyrinomonadaceae bacterium
GGCGGTTTCGGCTCGACTGGTTAGACCAAAAGGTTCGATATGCTTTAGCTTGTCGGGGTTTCAGCGAATAATACTGATGCTACGAAGCGGAAGATCCTCCATCCGGGCATTCGCGTTTTCAGCTTGTTTCTACGCAAAAGATTCACTCAAGCAGTTCCACACACTTTTTCCTCCATCGACTCGCTGCAAGCGTTTCGCAACACAACCGCCACCCAATCCGCCTGCCAAGTGTTACATCATTAGGTTGCCCTTATCTTCAACCTCAAAATCGTACAACTTCCTTGTTCATGTCTGAACGTAATTCAGCTTGACGGGTTTTTAGCTCTCCTACCTTGACGCTTGCCCTCAACAAAACGGGTGACAAATAGAGGACTAGCGTTGCTGGCACAAAGTTTGATGGCCCCTAAACGTAGAAGGCCTTTTGGAGGAAGAAGAGATGAGAAAAATAAGAAAAACAATTTTCATGGCCCTACTTGTTGTCGTTTCAGTAGGGTCAAGCGTAGCGCAGTTCAGTAGTTCCAATACAAACATTCGAGACCTCGTTGGGAGAATTCAATCCGACACGATTACCTTTAGGAACTCCGCACAGAATGCGGCAGATCGCGGTAACTATCGCGTAAGCGAACTCAATCCATTGATTGCAAATCTCGACGCAGCCACAGTTCAACTCGACAGAAGACTTGGAGCTCGTCGCGATACCTCAGCAGACGCGAGCCTTGTCATTGATCGCGCGACACAAATCGATAACTTTTTGGCGAACAATCGAGTTGGTGCCGGTACCCAGCGCGACTGGCAAACACTACGGAGTGATCTTGACCAATTAGCGCGGGCGTACAACTTAACGGCGCAGTGGCGATCTGGAGGTTATCCTGGTTCCAGTAATGGTTATCCTGGTTCAGGTAACGTTAGCGGAGTCCAACTGCGACAAACAATCCAACAGCTTGATTCTCACACTACGACATTCAGCAGTGCACTTCGCCAGGACTTGAATCAACGTGGCAACGATCGCTCTTCCAACGATCGTGTGCGGCAGCAGTTGACTGCATTTGAAATGGGTGTGGTCCAGATACGCAACCGTGGAACTCGTCAAATAACTTCGAGCGATGTCAGTAATTTGTTGGAGACTGCTAATTCTTTAAATGGCTTCGTATCTGACAAGCAACTGTCCTATCAGACGGAAAACGCCTGGACGCAATTGCGATCCGATCTTGATGCCTTAGCAAGTGCCTTCAACGTCGCCACTAATTGGTCGAACTACCCAGCCAATGGGAACCCCTATCCAGGTGATAATGGTTATGGTCGCGACCTGACTGGTACCTATCGAATTGCCGCGAGTCAAAGCGACGATGCGCGCAGAGCAGTGGACGATGCAACGCGAAATCTTTCGCTTGCCGAACGTCAGCGCATTTACGATTCGTTACTGCGAAGATTGGATCCACCGCAGATGTTGGCGCTCGATCGACGTGGAAATGCAGTGACGATCGCTTCAACGCGTGCTCCGCAGATCTCGTTTACGGCTGATGGTCGTGAGCAGGTTGAGACCACGCAAAACGGTCGAACCATACGGGTTCGTGCTCAACTCTCCGGCAACCAGTTGAGCATTTCACGGAGTGGTGATCGAGCTAACGACTTTACCGTCACCTTCGATTCTGTAGACGGCGGCCGTCGATTGCTTGTTACAAGAAGTCTGTACAGTGATCGAATTCCGCAGCCAGTAACCGTCAGAGGCTATTACGACAGAGTCTCCGACGTTGCTCAGCTGGATCTCTACGATACCAATCGTGAATATCCGAGCGGGAGCACGAGTGGTGGTGCGACCGGCGATGTCGTGGGTTCATTTGTTGTTCCGAATGGAACCGAACTCGTTGCTGTATTGAACGACAATCTGACAACTCAGAATGCTCGTGAGAATCAACGATTCTCGATGACAGTCCGCTCGCCTTCGCAGTACGACGGGGCAACCATTCAAGGATACGTCGCCAGTATTAACCGCGGTGGCCGAGTCACCGGTCGGTCTGAGATGACACTTGATTTCGACACGATTCGGTTGCGTGACGGCAGAAGCTATCGCTTTGCCGGCATCCTCGAAAGTGTGCGAACGTCAAACGGCGAGATCGTCAACGTGGACAACGAAGGTGCGGTTCGTGATAGTGACCAGACGAATAAGACTATCACTAGAACTGCTATCGGATCGGGTGTTGGTGCCATCATTGGCGCAATTGCCGGTGGAGGAAAAGGCGCTGCAATTGGTGCCGTGGTAGGAGCGACCGCTGGTGCGGGATCGGTTTACGTTCAAGGTCCAAACGATCTTGAGTTGTATCCAGGAACCGAAGTCACGGTGAAGGCTACCGGTCCACGCGGCTAGTTCTCGACAAACAACATACCAAGCGGGCGACGAAGACATCGTCGCCCGCTTTTTCTTTGCAGCACGGAATCACGCTCTTTCAACAACGTTCTTAATTCAGCGGAATCGTTATAGGTTGAGGTAGCCGATCAATGACGAGCGTGAGTTTCTGGTTGTTATCTACGGCGCGCTTATCAGGTGTTTGAAAGAACAGAAATCCGTGTCGCTCAGGTTGTGAAGAATCGAGTGGAGTCTTCAGATGCAAAGCATACGCACCAAAGTCGCTCTCAAATTGTTTCTTCGAATGCGGGTTGTAGAACGAGACGCCGTTCGCTTTCATTATTCGCGAAACAGCTTTCTTGGTTGTCAATAACTTCCATTCGCGATTCTGACTATCACGCACAACAAACTTCGCCTTCTTCAATTCGATGGGAACTCCGCTTTGAAAGTTCAGCGCGATGCGAACAGGCAGGACTCCGGCAAGAGGAAGATTAGCTTCGAACAATTCCTGCGCTTGTTCGTCGCTAAGTAAAGGAGCGACGCGGATAGTAACCCCGCCGGCATCAGCGCTACGTGAATTCGATGGGAAGGGCGGCAGCTCTGCGACGGGCTTAACTTTGAATAACGAAGTCGCACATGAACCAGACAGAAGCGAACCAGTCAGCAAGATGACGAGGGGGATTCGGCGTCGGAGCATGGATGAAAATGTAGCACAGGAGGCTTCGCCATTTCAGATTTAAGATCTCAGGAGGCTGCGCATTTCAGATTAAAGATCTCAGATCTCAGATTGACGGAATCTAAGATCCACGAACAAACCTCAAAGATCGAAGCTCCCAAGACCAAAAACGCAAGACCAAAGGCCCAACCCCATTATGTTACTATTCCCAAAAACATGATTAGATCTTTTCGTGGTGTTCACCCACAAATTCACCCGAGTGCATATGTGGACGTAAGCGCACAAGTGATTGGCGACGTTCAGCTCGGGGAAGAGGCCTCGATCTGGTGCAATTGCACTGTTCGCGGCGACATTCACTTCATCAGACTGGGTGACCGATCAAACGTTCAGGACAATTCCGTTATCCACGTGCGGAATGGAACCCATCCGACGATCCTCGAACAAGAAGTAACCGTCGGTCACAGTGTTACCTTGCATGGTTGTTATGTTGAGCGAGGTTGCCTCATCGGTATTGGAGCCGTATTGCTTGATGATGTGCGAATAGGCGCTGACTCGCTCGTGGCGGCAGGTTCTTTGGTCAGTCCTGGTACTGTGATACCGCCGCGATCACTCGTCATGGGGTTTCCGGCAAAGGTGAAACGCGAATTGTCTGATGATGAGGTCAAGGGTCTTGAGGTTTACTGGAAAAACTACGTGCAGTACACACGTGAATACCGGCAAGAGATGTTGTGATGTTTCTGCTCTGCGTTCTCTGCGTCTCGGCGGTTTAAAAATGCAAGCCTTCTACCGGCGGAGACGCCGAGGACGCAGAGGTAGCGCAGAGAAGAATTAACTTAGATGCCTTCAGCAAAAACACAACCAGCGCGCGGAATGCGCGACTTCCTTCCCGAAGATGTTCGCAAACGCGGATACGTCATTGGTGTGATCAAGGACGTCTATGAACGTTACGGCTTCGAGC
>DATEXA010000513.1:0-9511 GCA_035257465.1 Pyrinomonadaceae bacterium
GGTTGTGCGAAACAAGCCGCCGCTTGCGACACCCATGTAGAACGTCTTGGGTTGCGACGGAACACCAGTAACGGTTGTCACTCTACCTCCGCGCGATGGGCCGACAAGTCTGTACCGCAGACCTTTGAACAACGCCGGATCGACGCTCGACATTGGTTCGTTCTGTGATGTCGTTTGCGCTTGAGTTGGAAGACCTAGCGTACATATGACGAGAACAAGAAGTAGCGAGCAACGCATTGATCTATCTCCGCAGTTGAAGTGTTTGATCGCTTATCAGGAAAGTGCCAGCCTGTAGAAAGCGTGGGAAGGATAAGGTGCAGAGAAAGCGGATGCAAACAGTCTTATGAAATTGGTTCCTCTCTCTGTGCTTCTCCGTGTTGCTTTGACTTCTTAAGAACTCGAAGAGATTGTTCGGAAATTGGCAGCACTGCTTTGCCACAGAGGGGCGACATGTTTATAGCACGCAAACCTTTCCCACCTCCGGCTTTGTTCGAAGGAGCGGACAATCCGTCGTACCCAGTTGCAGCGGTCTGTTCGCTCCTCCGAATGAAGCAGTGCTTGGCGGAATTTGGCGCTATAAACATGTCACTCCGCCGGAGTGAAGACCGACACGGAGAAAAACGAAAGTCGATGGTAAATTGGCCCAAGCAGGAGAGAAGGTTCACGCGGGAGTAAGCCAGGTGCGAACCTTGCGGGTTGCGTTTTGAAAGAAACGTCGCACTCGATTGAACAAGTAGATTGAGATACAAAGACCAATCGCAACGATAATGAACAACAAAATCGGAAAGAACACTGCTACTACAGTTGATCCTATGGCTACGACATCTTCGACAATACTCGCCACGAAGTTAGTTACCGGTTCAGGGCTGGCATTGAGTACCGCCCTTGCTGCGGCTTTGGTTCCGTGTGAGCTCAAGGCGAGTCCGCCACCCAGTAGTAAAGCAATCACCTGAATGCTGCGATCGAAGTCACCAAAGGCTGCTGCTGCAAGTACGGCTCCAGCAGGTACTCGGATAAAAGTGTGAATAACGTCCCATGTGCTATCAACCCAGGGGACCTTGTCCGCCACAAATTCGACCACGTAGAGCGCAACGGCCACTCCAATCACCCACCAACTTGTCACGCCCTGCAACTCACCCGGAAGCTCTATGTGAGTAAAGCGACTGAGCAAGCCTAAGGTTGCGACGCATGCGTAGAGGTTGAGGCCCGACACCCATGCGGAACCCATAGCGATTGAAAGTGTGGAAATCAGATTCATGACTTTCAGATCTCAGATGCTTTCAGATCTCAGATTTAAGATCTCAGAGTTTAAGATCTCAGATCTCAAATTTGAACTCAAACCTCAAACTCTGAGATCTGAGATCTAAAATGTGAGATCCGATTGCTTTCTCCGTCGCCCTTTCATTAAAGTGTCGCTAAATCTTAAATACGTCCCAAACTGCGGGAGGGTTCATGAGTTCAACCGAGCCACACTCAATGCTCTTGCATTATCGTCTCGGGGAAAAGATTGCTGCCGGAGGAATGGGAGATGTCTACAAGGCTGAGGATACTAAGCTTGGCCGAACCGTTGCACTTAAACTCCTACCCGCAGCAGTCAATCAGGAACCCAACGCAAAGCGACGGTTCATAAAAGAAGCTCAATCAGCTTCAGCCCTAAATCATCCAAACATCGTCATCGTTCATGCTATCGAGGAGGCAGACGGACTCGACTTCATTGTGATGGAGTACGTTGAGGGCCAGACTCTGAAACGTCTCATCACTCAAGATGGAGCGTTGCCAGTCGGAAAACTTTTGGACGTGGCGATCCAGATCGCCGACGCCCTGGATGCGGCCCACAGCATCAGTCTGATCCATCGAGACATCAAATCCGCCAACATTCTGGTGACGCCCAAGGGTGTTGCAAAGGTATTGGATTTCGGCCTGGCAAAGAGCATTCGCAATATTGTCGACGAAGTAGATAACGAAGCTCCAACGTTGTTCGAACTAACTGGCGAAGGCGTAGTTATGGGAACCATTGCTTATATGTCACCAGAGCAAACTCGTGGAGAGATTCTAGATTCGCGGTCGGATATCTTTTCTTTCGGTTCAGTGCTCTACGAAGCTGCCACGCGATCACTGCCTTTTCCCGGACAGAGCGCACTCGCAACGATGGATGCGATTGCCAGGCTTGAGCCAACTCCGCCGAGCTGCGTTCGACCGGAACTTCCCAGCGAGTTCGACGCGATTGTTGGACGCGCGCTTCAGAAGGATCGCGACCGACGCTATTCATCAGCGGCTGAGATGGTTCGGGACCTTAGAGATCTGCGTACCGGGTTAACCGGTTCATGGACGGGGCCATCAGTTGTTTACGATCGGGACCTCATAGATTCTTCAGCTACACCATTCGTTGGGCGCGATGTTGAACTGCTAAAGCTGGAGGAATGTTTACGCCAGGCTGTTGAAGGCAGCGGTAAAGTCGTCTTTATCACAGGTGAACCAGGTATAGGAAAGACCTCACTCTCTGATGAGTTCTTACGTCGTGCACGAACGCAGTTCAGATCTTTGATGGTTTCTCGTGGCCGTTGCATCGAGCAGTATGGTACCGGTGAAGCTTACCTGCCTTTTCTTGATGCGCTCAGTGTTTTACTCGACGGAATCAGCAAAGATCGACTTGGGTCAATCATGCGTAGCCACGCTCCCACCTGGTGCACTCAATTGCCGGCTGTGTTCTCATCAACCGGTGCGGTGGATCATCTGCAGCAGGATACAATCGGGGCAACCAAGGAACGAATGATGCGCGAAATGGGCGATGCCCTGGGCCTAATTGCGAATGCTTCGCCTGTCGTGTTGCTACTCGAGGATCTTCACTGGGCCGACTCCTCGAGCATAGAACTGCTGCGCCATCTTTGTAACCGAATTACCTCGCAACGCGTTTTGCTGGTCGGAACATTCAGACCCGAAGATATTGAACGGAGCAATCACCCGCTGAAGAGTTGCACGGCGGAAATGAAAATGCACAAGCTCTGCGAGGAGATACCGCTTGACTCCTTAAGTCGTGAGCACATCATCGACTACCTCAACTTTACCTTTAAGCCAAACGACTTTCCCAGCAACCTGGCTGATCACCTGCATGAAAAGACAGAAGGCCATCCGCTGTTCACGACAAATCTGCTGCAGTACCTGAGTGAACGCGGAGACATAGTCAAAGAAAACGAACATTGGACGCTTGCGCGGCCGCTTTCGGAAATTGAGCTCGACGCCCCAGAGAGCGTTCGCAGCATGATTGGTAAGAAACTGGATCAGTTGAGTGAAGATGATCGACGAACTTTGCAGTATGCGAGTGTCGAAGGAGCCGAGTTTCTTTCTACAGTCGTTGCCGATTTGCTGGGAATGGATCCAGTGGACCTTGAAGAGCGTCTTGCTCGTCTCCAAAAAACGCATCGCCTCGTCATCACTCGGGGGGAAGAGGATCTGCCGGACGGTTCCCTGGCAACTCGATATCGGTTTGCTCACGCACTTTACCAAAACTTCCTGTACGGAGATTTGGTTAATACACGCCGGGTGATGCTGCATAAGCAAGCCGGCCAGCAGTTGGAGAAGCATTATGGAAAACGTGCCCCCCAGCTTGCTACGCAACTCGCCCTACATTTCGAACGCGGTCGAGACTTCGCACGAGCGATCGAATACCTGATTCATGCCGGCGATAATGCGGCGAAGTTTTACGGTAACGGAGAAGCTGCCGACCACTACACGCATGCTCTTAAATTGGTGGAGAAGTTACCTGCGGAATCGCGCTCGGAGGTTTTGGCCACGCTCTACCAGAAACGTGGTGCAGTCAACATGGCGTTGAGCCGCTTCGCACAGTCGGTCGATGATTATGTGAGCACACTTAAGCAAGTGGACGTACTGACTCCCGCTAAACAATCCGCGACCTTAAATGCGCTTACCTTGACGTTATTCTTTTCGCATCGACTGGAAGAGATGGAGCGTTATGCCGAGAAGGCTTTGGCTGCAGCAAGAGTTGCCGGAAGTGAAGAACTTCGTCTCGACACAATGATCCTAATAGGTTTGAAGCATCTTTGTTATGGTGAAGTGAATGAAGGTTTACCGATCATCGACGAAGTCATCAGGAGTGCTCGGTCGATCAACTATAAACCTGCTTTGATGGCCGGCTTAACCTGGCGCGGTTGTTTGTATTTCTTTCAAACTGAGTACGAGCGGTGTATTGAAGTCGAGACTGAAGCGCGCAAACTTACTTCGGAGTTGCGGGACGGATTCTTGTTGTTAACCTCGTTGTTCTTTCGCGGACTGTCCCTCGGGAATTTGGGGCACTTTTCCGAAGCATTGGCGACACTCGAGGACGCCATCTCTAAGGCTCGCAGAAACGGCGACTCGTTCTGGTTTCCTCGAATGCCAAACTGTATTGGCTGGATACATCGCGAGCTTCAGGATTTTGAAGGCGCGCTTAAATACGACAGGGAAGGTTTGGATGTCGGACGCGAAAAACATGTACTTGAGGCTGAAGCCAACTCACTTATCAATCTTGGAATAGATCACACTTATGCCGGCAAGCACGGTGAAACCGCGTCTGTGTTTGCTGAAGCGCGTGACATTTTCGAGCGGGACAAATGGTTTCGCTGGCGGTACAGCATTCGACTTGAAGCTGCGACAACGGAACATTGGTTGAAGCAAGGGGACCTCAAGAAGGCGAAGGAGTTCGCTGCTCGATTATTTTTGACCGCTAGCGAATTCAAGGCTCGAAAGTACATTGCTGTGGCCCACCAACTTAAGGCTGCGATCGCAGTTGCTGAAGGAGAAATCGACGGTGCACGCGCGGAGATTGCCCATGCGTTAACAGTTTTGGACTCGTTTCCCGTGCCGGTTGTGAGATGGAAAGTTCTTGCCGATCTTGGACGCGTGTTGAAGGACGCGGGCGATCGAGAAGGCTCGCAGAGAGCTTTCGCGAATGCGCGTGAGATTCTTGAGCGGTGTGCGACGAATGTAACTGATGAGCAGTTGAGATCAAACTTTCTTAACTCTGCTGCTGTGCAGGAAGTAATGGCTGGCTCGAACGAAAACTAACCTGCAATTGACCGCCGAAACTCGCCACAATGGTGATGTCACTGTTCCAGCACGTCCCAAACTTTCACAACGACGAAGTCATCGGATTAGCAAAGAAGTTGTATGGCGTTTCCTGCAGCGCCGACCAGTTGCCCAGCGAACGCGATCAGAACTTTCTTTTGACATCCGATACTGGCGAACGATTCGTTTTCAAGATCGCCAACTCGCTTGAGCAACTCCCATTTCTTGAAGCACAGAACGCGGCGATGACTCATTTGCAGTCGAGCGTTTCGTTCTGCCCTCGCGTGATGTCTGCACAATCCGGCAAACAGATAGAGCAAACATTTCTCGACGGGATTTCGCATTTCGTTCGCCTCGTGACTTACATCCCCGGGAAACCGATGGCAAGCGTCAGACACACTTTCACACTGCTGTTTGATTTGGGAAAGAAGCTCGGTGAGGTGACGCGCGCTCTATCATCTTTCGATCACCCAGCTTTTCATCGCGAGTTTCACTGGGATATGGTGAACGCCACGAAGGTTGTTCGGCAATCCGAGGAGTTGGTAACTCCACCGTCTCTCCGCAAACAGGTTGTGAAATGCGCAGACGACTTTGAAAACGCTGTAGGAAGCCGCATCGACAAACTACCTCGAAGCGTGATTCACGGAGATGCCAACGACTACAACCTAATCGTCGAAGATCAAAGGGTCGTTGGTTTAATTGATTTCGGTGACATGATCCACAGTTTTACGGCAGGAGAACTAGCCATTGCTCTCGCTTACGTTGTGCTTGATCAATCTGATCCATTGATTTGCGCAAAGGAAGTTGTTGCCGGTTATGTTTCCGAGAGTTCGTTGAATGAAGACGAGCTCAGTGTAATTTGGTGGTTGATGCTCATGCGATTGTGCATGAGCGTGTGTTTGGCGGCGCATCAACAAAAACAGAATCCGGAGAACAGGTATCTGGATATTAGCCAACAATCGATCAGAGACAGTTTGCCTCAATTGCTGGCGATTGATCCGAGGCAAGCAACGGATTTGTTTCGCCAGAGTCGTTTATGAATACAAACCCTATCCCGCTTAAAACCACAACGCTCGAGCAGCGGCTTGCACTACTTGGTCGAAATCTGAGCATCGCCTACAAGGATCCTCTGAGGATCGTTCGCGGTGAGATGCAGTACCTCTACGATGACGAAGGACGTCAGTATCTCGACGCTTACAACAACGTCGCTCACGTCGGTCATTGCCATCCACGCGTCGTCAAAGCCGGGCAGGAGCAGATGGCCCTGCTCAACACCAACACTCGTTACCTCAGCGATCTGATCAATGAATACGCCGAGCGCCTGATCGAAACATTACCGCCAACCTTGAACAAATGTTTCTTTGTTAATTCGGGTAGTGAGGCGAATGAGCTCGCACTTAGACTGGCGCGAACACACACGCGGGCCCGCGACCTAATCGTTTTGGATCACGCTTATCACGGCAACACGACAACGATGATCGACATTAGTCCGTATAAGCACGACGGTCCAGGAGGTTCTGGCCCGCCATCGTGGGTTCACAAAGTTCCGTTGCCGGATTTGTATCGCGGACTGTACCAATCGGATGATGTAGATGCCGTTCGCAAATATTCACAACACGTGATTGACGTAATTGAGCGATTAGAAAATCGACCTCTGTGTGGCTTCATTGCCGAATCTATGCCGAGCGTTGGTGGTCAGATTGTGCTTCCGGCCGGTTACTTGAATTTAGTTTACTCAGCGGTCCGGAAATCAGGCGGAGTTTGCATCGCGGATGAAGTCCAAACTGGTTATGGCCGGATTGGGACGCACTTCTGGGGATTTGAAAGCTATGATGTTATCCCTGACGTCGTTGTACTTGGCAAGCCTATCGGCAATGGCCATCCAATTGGCGCTGTCGTAACGACAACGGAAATTGCTGAATCCTTCGACAACGGAATGGAATTCTTTAGCACGTTCGGTGGGAACAACGTGTCATGTGCGATTGGACTTGCGGTGCTCGACACTGTTCTTGAAGAGGGGTTGCAAACGCACGCGGGAAGTGTTGGTAGTGTAATGCTGGAACGCTTACGCAAACTTATGAGTCAACACAAAATCGTTGGTGACGTTCGTGGCTCAGGATTTTTTCTCGGTGTTGAGTTAGTTAGGGACCGCGAAAGCCGAGAGCCCGCGACTCTTGAGGCTACGGCAATCGTGAACAAGATGCGAGAGGAGGCAGTCCTTCTCGGAACCGATGGCCCTTTCCACAATGTATTGAAGATTCGCCCGCCGATGCCGTTCAATGAAGCAGATGCGGACCGCTTAGTCGAAACGCTGGATCTCATTTTGAGATCCGGAGCAGCCCAGGGGCAGTAGCCCGACCCTGAGGGAGGGCTTGGGTCATCAATCTGTTGAGCCCTCCTTGACAGTCGGGCTACTGCCCCGACTATTTAATGCTTGGCTTGGAAATCTTGGCCCAGATTTGGAAGTTCGGATAGAATCTGCGCACCCAGAAACAGGAGCAAATGCCATGAATAGAAATGATCTTGAAAAGGAACTCAAGGGCGTCGGTGTGAGTCTCAAGGGATGGTTACCGGTACTGCAGTGTGATGTTTGTAAACATCATTGGGAACCGTTCAGCTTCGCCGTAGGCGCAACGGCGCCGACCATCAGGTTTGACTACTGGCAGTGTAAGAACAAGTGCAACGCTGGAGCACACGCGAGTCGTGAACTGCAAGTCGCACTGCCGAAGTATGTTGTCATCAACGATATTCCCGGAATGCTTTTTGATGATGGTGATTTAGCCGAATTTGAAGAGTACGTGCGTTCGATGGATGTGACGGAAATCCAGAACCGCCCGTTGTGAGTTACTCGCGAGACAGCATGAATGAGAGCGAGTGTCCGCTTGCAGTCCAGCCCTCGTTCGAATAAGCGATCGGCAGATCAACTACAGGTGAAGTTTCGCTGTCGTCTGACCAAATTGCATCTGAGACTTGCTCGCATCGCAATAGATAATGTTCTAAACCTGTAAAGACGCTACGCCAGTAGCCGCCATAGAGAGTCTTGTAAACAATCCCGCCCACCTCCACATAGACTCTGTTACCACTAATAATCTTGTAGTTAATTCGTCCGAGAAGATCGAGAATCAACGTTTGGTCTCGAATTGTTGGATTGGGATTTACGGATGCGCGGGCGGTGGTGTGGGCCTGATTTGTACAATCTTCCACTTCGACATCCCGCCATCGTTCGGGAGTGTAGGGTAGTCGCCGTCGAGTCTTTTCGCGATCCATCCGACACCTCGCTACTACTGTTGATTAGAGGTTGAGGGCTTATGCGTAGTTTAGTCTCAAGACTCGTGGAAGGCTAGAGGTTTATGCGAGAAAACAAACTCCCAATTTTTAAGAGAGGCTTACAAGATTCTGTAGGTTTCCCGGATGTCCGATATGCTTTGGCTTGTCGGAGAACGCTCTGTGTATACGCCAATTTGTGATAGCCGACAAGCTAAAGCACATCGGACATCACTGCAGCTTTTTCTCTAATTCCTGGACGCGCACCGCCAATCGAGGTTCATCGATCTTCTTTGCTACAGCGGCAAAGTCTTTTGTTGCACCTGTCCAACGTAGCTCGTCGACGTCATCAAACAAGGGAGCGTCAGTTCTCAACGTTGCCAGGTCTTTAAATAACATGGCAGCGCTCTGTTTCTCTTTCAAAACATCGGGTGGAAAATCTTCGATTGGCCCGTAGCGATTCAGCAAGGATGCAGCCGTCTTCGCGCCACAGCCGGCAATGCCTGGATATCCGTCTGCCGCATCACCGACTAAAGCGAGATAGTCCGGAATTAAAGATGGTGGAACGCCAAACTTACTTCGCACGCCGTCGGCGTTTCGAATAATACCCCTTCGTCCATCTACCTGAACCACACGGTCTTCGTCCACACATTGGGCCAGATCTTTGTCAGGCGTCCAGATGCAGATCTTTTCAACTCGTTTGTCTTGTGCAGCCAGGTAAGCGGCTGACGCTAAGGCGTCGTCGGCTTCAAGGTCCACCATCGGCCATACGGTCACTCCCATAGCTAGCAGAGATTCTTCGAGTGGGATGAACTGTGACTTCAAGACTGGTTCTATTCCAGCGCCGGTCTTGTAGCCCGCCCAGAGATTGTTTCTGAACGACTCGATTATGTGATCGGTCGCGACTCCGACATGCGTGGCTCCATCGTTGATTAGTTGCAAGACACCTCTCAGAACTCCGGCAACCGCACCGAATGGTGGGTCAGTTTTCTTAAACCGTCTGACACCGTAGAAGTGTCGGAAGAGTTCGTAAGTGCCGTCGATTAGGTGAACGATCATGTGTACTGGTCCTGTGCAGGATTGGTCGAAGCGGAATGCTAACCTGTAAACCGCAGTCAGTACCACCCGCGGTAGCGGGTGGGTCCGCTTGATCTTGGATCTCAGGCGTCGACAATTTGTCAGGCTA
>DATEXA010000514.1:0-26623 GCA_035257465.1 Pyrinomonadaceae bacterium
TGGTAAAAATGACCGCTCATCTTACTCAAGACGCTCTTCCAATGTCCAAAGCACAGTAATGCCACTTTTAAATACCACCGACCGCAGTCGGTGGATTGTTCATACCTAGCCTACGCAAGACCGCCCGAGACAATTCCGGCGCCAA
This sequence comes from Pyrinomonadaceae bacterium, assembly GCA_035257465.1. Lineage (GTDB taxonomy): Bacteria > Acidobacteriota > Blastocatellia > Pyrinomonadales > Pyrinomonadaceae > PSRF01. The sequence continues at coordinate 146 of DATEXA010000514.1, forward strand.
CTGCGAAGAGGCGTAGGTCATGTATGAACTATCCACCGACTGCGGTCGGTGGTATTGGTGTCCGTGAGGATCCGAAACGTCATGATTTCATTATTAATACTGGGAAGTGAGCGCATGCTCGGCGACTAGACTAGCACTCTCGAACTTATGAACTCCTACAGTACGCAGCGTTCGCGATGACCGGTGCTTTCACTTGACTAATCTCTTAACGGTTTCCGCCCATTCTGCACTAGCGAGATGCCACTTCCCATCATCCCCGTCCCGCAGGATGGTGAACACATTGACCTTCCAGTATTCATCTTCACGACCAGGTAGGAAGATGTAGCCGTTTCCGTGAGTGCCACCTGTGCAATACGTAAAATGGTAGATCAACTTTAGTTCACCGCGATCGTACTTCCATGAAGGCCTGGACGGCCACTTCATAAAAGAGTCTACATCGAAGCATCTCCCTAAAGTTGCGGGCTTTGCTATTGCATCGAATTTTGAATCTACAAACTCACCGCCCCAGGGATTAAACTTCTTCAGTGTTACTTGATCGGTGATCTCAAGCGGCTTTGATAGACCGCCTCCTTTAATTACTATCAACTCGGGCGTGCCTTTCGCTTCCACTAGTAAAGAGCAGAAAAGTATGCCCAGAGCAAAGGCTGCGATTACCAGAATAGGTCGTAATCTCATCGGTTCTACCTCCTGAGGATTTAGACGCACTGGGAGTGCAAATGCTTCGAAAGCAACTTGCCTGGCCTTAGCTCAGGAGTTCTTTGCTAATCAATCTGCTTTGCTATACTCGCCGCATGCCAAAAAAGAAGAGCGGAGGTGACTCAACGACCGTTGGTTTGGTGCAGATGAACTGCGAACAGAAGCCAGCAACCAATCTGAAAAAAGCAATCGCCGGTATTAATAACGCGGCCAAGCGTGGGGCTCAGATAGTCTGTTTACAAGAGCTTTTTCGCTCACAGTATTTCTGCCAGACGGAAGACATTGAGCTTTTCAAACTCGCCGAAACCATTCCCGGCCCTTCAACTGAAACTCTAAGCAAGGTCGCCCGGCAAAATAGGATTGTGGTAATCGCTTCGCTCTTCGAGAAAAGAGCAGCCGGTGTTTATCACAACACCGCAGTAATCATCGATGCTTCAGGGAAAATTGCGGGCAAGTATCGCAAGATGCATATCCCGGATGACCCTTTGTATTACGAAAAGTTCTACTTCAGCCCTGGAGACTTAGGATTCCAAACTCACGACACGGCGTTTGGCAAAGTGGGTACATTGGTTTGTTGGGACCAGTGGTTTCCGGAGGCTGCAAGATTGACCGCACTTGGTGGGGCTCAATTTCTTTTCTATCCCACGGCAATCGGCTGGCTGCCCGACGAAGAACAAGAGATGAACCTGGCCCAACACTCTGCGTGGGAAACCATTCAGCGCGGTCACGCAATCGCTAACGGTGTCTACGTTGTTGTTGTTAATCGCGTGGGTCATGAAGGAAAACTTACTTTCTGGGGGCAATCCTTTGTCGCCGATCCTTTTGGTCGCATCATCGCCAAAGCCTCGGCTGACAAGGAAGAAGTGATGGTAGTCGAATGCGATCTCAACAAGATCGACGAGACCAGACAGAACTGGCCCTTTCTCCGAGATCGCCGCATAGATGCATATGACGGCTTACGTTTTAGATATGGTGATCAGGAATGAACTATAGTCTGCTCGATTTTGTCGGAAATGTTGGAGTGCTCGTACTGATGGTGGCGTACCTCTTACTGCAACTCAACAAGCTGAACAACGGACTCGTTTATTCAGCCCTCAATGCGTTTGGAGCTGCCTTGATCGTCATATCTCTCCTGGCTAACTTTAATCTTTCGGCATTCCTCATGGAGGTCTTCTGGGTACTCATTAGTTTCGTTGGGATTTTCAGAAACCTTCGACCCAAGCCTGCTCAACTATAAATAATGACTAGTCTTAATCCGAAGACACCAGCGCAACTCGGGTTTCACATGCCTGCAGAGTGGTCCCCTCATGCAGCAACGTGGTTGACGTGGCCAAAAGATCCGGAGACCTGGCCTGATCGCGTCGAACAGGTCCAGGAGATCTATCTTCTGATGATTGCGGCATTAACTCTGTACGAAAAAGTAAATTTGCTTGTTGACGACGAATCGGCGGAGGAAAGTGTTCGGCGGCGCGCAATGTTCCCAAGTGCGTCGAACATCCAGTTTCATCACGTAGAAACGGTGGACTCATGGATTCGGGACTACGGCCCAAACTTTCTTATCGGCAGCAACGGCCAACTAGCATTCAATGATTGGATCTTCAATGCCTGGGGTAACAAGTACGAGGAACTTAAGAGAGACGATCAAATCCCCAATATACTAGCGAGTCGACTTAACGCGATCCGGTTTGAGCCCGGCATTGTTATGGAAGGTGGCTCGATTGAAGTTAACGGCGCTGGTTGCGTTCTCACCACAGAACAGTGCCTGCTCAATCAAAACCGAAATCCTCATCGCGATCGAAAGACGATTGAACAATACCTGAAAGACTATCTCGGTGTGCAGAAGGTCTTGTGGTTGGGTGAAGGAATCGTCGGCGACGATACCGATGGTCACATCGACGATATCGCCCGCTTTGTCTCACCAAACACGATTGTTTGTGTCGTTGAAGAAGATCCTGCAGACGCTAACTACGAACTACTTCAAGAGAACCTCGACCGTCTCCGAAACATGAAGGATGTCAACAACAATCATTTCCAAATCGTGACCCTGCCTATGCCTGGCATTGTTGGCGGATCGAGCACGGACAAGCGCAATCTCGAACGGCTGCCTGCGAGCTATGCGAATTTCTATATCGCAAACAATGTAGTTTTGGCGCCGGTGTTTGGTCACAATAACGATTTAAGTGCTGTCGAAACCCTTCAGGGTCTGTTCCAAACTCGACGAGTTGTGCCTATCAATTGTGAGCCACTGGTGTGGGGCATGGGAACAATTCATTGCGTAACACAACAACAACCTGCCTTTGAATAAGACTCGCCTAATCTCTTTTTGCAGATAACAACAAGCCCTTCCAAACTAGAGAGAGCGCAACTCCTCAAGTGTTTTTTATCGCTTCTCCTTGCCCCTCACTTCTTCCAGGATTGATCGTGCGGCATTTTGGGCATCACTCAAAGTGCGAACACGCCCGTCCAATTGCATCTCATAAACGGCCTTGGTGATCTCACCGATCCTTGGTCCCGGTTCAAGTCCCATTTCCAAAAGATGACGACCAAGGAGAATCGGATCAGGGGCTGTGTTCAATACTTCGAGTTCCTTAGCGCGCCGGATAAACCACTCCTGCGCTTCAGCGTCGTACCATTGTTTTCGGGGAACCCAATCTGCATTTCGTCCTAAAGAATCCGCCTTGGCTACTCGATACAACAAATCCGGTTCGCAACGTCGAGCCAAACGTCGAAATGCACCCTCACCGATCTCTTCACGTTTCTTGTAGAACTCTCCGGGCTTGAGGTGTTCCCTGACGAGCGCAATAACCTGCCCTCTGACGTCGTAACCATCGATCGTGTGAACATTCAGTCGATCCAAAAAAGTCTTTGTGGGTTCGACTCCTGCCTCTTCATGTCCTCGCGACCGCCAGTGCTCTTCAATAAATTCAGTTGTTGGAGGCTTTCCAAAATCATGTGCGAGCGCCGCCAACATCACAGTTACCTGCCTGGCATAAGGCAAGTCTTCAATCTGCTCATGAGCGCGGTCAACAACAAGCTGCGTGTGGACAAACACATCACCTTCCGGATGCCACACTGGATCCTGCGGTATAGCGATCAAGCTTGCGATTTCAGGAAATAGCTGGGCAACAACTCCTAACTTACGCAACCACTCCAAACCAACGGATGGTTGATCAGACAGCAACAGCAATTTCTCAATTTCACCCCAGACTCTTTCGGCTGGTAAGTCTGACAGATCAATCGACTGACAAAGAGCAACTGTTTCTGCCTCAATATCGAAATTAAACCGCGACGCGAATTGCGCCGCTCGCAGCACCCGTAAACTATCCTCACCAAAGGTATCGAACGAAACTGCACGCAATAGTTTTCGTTCAATGTCCATTCTCCCTTCGAAGAGATCGATTACTTCGGCAGTTAATGGATCCTGAAGAATGGCATTAATAGTAAAGTCCCTACGACGCGTCGCATCTTCGATCGTCATTGAAGGATCTCCCTCGACAAGAAAACCGCGATGACCTCTTCCTGACTTTCGCTCGCGACGGGGAATCGAAACGTCAAGGTCATGGCCCAACTTGTAAACGGTGAATGCTTCGCCGACTGCGTTCACAGAACCAACCTCGGTGAGAATGTCTCGTAGACGTTCTGCATCAATTCTATAGACTTCCAAATCCCAATCCTTAGGTGTCCGGCCCATGATTGGATCTCGCACGCACCCGCCTACCAATAACGCACGTCCACCCGCCTTGCTGACTGCACGGGCAACTTGGAGTACGTGAGTTGGGATCTCTAGCACGAATGCCACTCTCTAATGTTCAGCTGTCTAAAGTCAACCGAAACAACAGGCGCTTTGTTTGTTCGTTGGTAAGATCGATTCTTTGAGTAAAAAACACCGAGCGAGTAATCGCGTAGCAAGGAGGTTTGGAAGATTATTCTTCGAGCGAGTCGACAATGATCTGCACGCCGCGCGTTGATGGCAAGCAACTAATGACTTGAGCACGATCGATTTTGGTCATTTCGCTTCCGGCAGCATGCCAGAGCTTGACCCAAAAGGTCTTTGTCTGGCCGTGAACAGCAAAAGTGGATCCATCGAGCATTACGGGAACAGGCTCGGCGATGGTACCGGCACGTAGAACCTCCAACAGCTCGGGGATGAATGGTTTGAATTTTTCAAACTGGACAAGGATCGCTTTATCGTCAATTTCGGCCGGTGGGAGATCCACCGGGTCGACAGACTCCAAAAGTAAACGCGTCTCCGTTTGTTCGTTGCGTTTTTTTACGACAGGCATGATTGCTCAGAATGGAGAAACCACGGACTTCAAATTGCCTCTACGGCTTAAGTCTCTTTTGCAAATGTTCAGCCAGATCCGAAATATTGATTCTTTCCTGTTCCCATGTATCTCGATCGCGAACGGTAACAGCTTCGTCTTCCAGTGACTGATGATCAACCGTTATACAGAAAGGCGTGCCGATCTCATCTTGTCGCGCGTAGAGCTTGCCGATCCCTCCGGTGTCGTCGTAGACCGCACGTAAAACAGGCTGCAATGATCGTTTAATTGCCTTGGCCATCCCAACAATCTCCGGCTTGTTCTTCGCGAGCGGTAGAATCGCCGCCTTGATCGGTGCTAGCTGCGGACTAAGCTTGAGAATCACCCTGGTCTCGCCCTTGTCGTTGGTCCTCTCCGAATAGGCGTCCATCAGGACAGCAAGAACGGTTCTATTCACTCCGGCTGCCGGTTCGATGACGTGTGGATAGAATCTTTGCTTAGTAGCCTCGTCAAAGTACGACAAGTCCTCAGTTGAATCCGGATTTATTCTCTTACCCTCCTCGTCGCTCGGCTTGTTCGAGTGCGAACGCAAATCGAAATCGGTTCTATACGCGATTCCCATCAGCTCCTCCCACTGTCGTTCGTCTTCGTCACGTTCCGGAAAGTATCTGTACATGATGTCAACCGTCCGCTTCGAATAATGCGCTAACTCTGTTTGCGGTACTTCGTGAAGCCGCAAATTGCTTTGATTAAGCCCAAGAGTCAGAAACCACTCCATGTAGAGGTCAACCCATTCGTCGACGAGTTTGAGATGTTCAGCATCCGGTTTGACGAAATATTCCATCTCCATCTGCTCAAACTCTCGCGTGCGGAGGATAAAATTTCCTGGTGTTATTTCATTGCGAAACGACTTTCCAACCTGAGCAATGCCAAAAGGAATCTTGCGACGCATGGCCGTTTGCACATTGAGAAAGTTGATAAAGATTCCCTGCGCCGTTTCGGGGCGGAGGTACGCTAGAGCCGTCGCATCGTTTTCATCAGCCGCAGCGCCGAGGGTGGTCCGCAACATCATGTTGAAGGGACGAGGATCGGTCCAACTTCTTTCGCCACAATTCGGGCACGAAATCTGACGTTCGGCGAAGAGGTGATTACCCGCATCAACAGTTCCAGCTTCCACCTGGTTTGACCGTCGATAGTCCTCAACGAGCTTGTCAGCTCGAAATCGATTCTTGCACTCACGACAATCGACAAGAGGATCGTGAAAAGTAGCCTCGTGTCCTGAGTACTGCCAGACCATTCGATTTAAAATGATCGACGAATCAAGGCCTTCAATGTCATCTCGTTCATAAACGAGCCAACGCCACCACGACTGCTTTACGTTGTTGCACAGTTCGACACCAAGTGGACCGTAATCCCAGGCACTGCCAAGTCCGCCATAAACTTCAGAAGAGGGAAAGACAAAGCCACGACGCTTTGCAAGTGAGACTATGGTGTCGATATTTGGTGCAGGCACTTTAGTAGTTAACTATCCTTTGCAAGTGTTTGGAGTATAGCGACGAATAGTAGAAGACCGACTCAGAAAAGAAAAGAAGAGAGTCAGAACTGCTGACTCTCTCCTTCTCTTTTGTTTGAAAGGGCCTTCTACTTACTTGGTGTTTGAACGTTGATGTCAATCTTCTGAGTACCCCCACCTCCAAATATGCGGCCTCGAAACGCGTAGAGACCAATCAATATCACGATCACAAAGATCGCAAGTATCGCGACAACACCTACGCCTCCTCCACCATCACCGTCTTCAGCCATAAATTTTCTCCTGAATGTTGAGTTTCTGAAGGGGGGCAAACTGTGTGGGGTTAATCAACTGTTACACAGCGAGTTAAGATGGTCAATGCTTCGGCTTAAAAAGAAAGGAGACAAGAGCATGTCTTGTCTCCTTGAGTTGCCCATCCCTTGTTCGGTTCCCTTGTTCGGATCTCCCCTTGTTCGAGCCCTATTATTTGCGACTGCTTCGTCGTTTTCGTGTTTCCGGCCTACGTTTAATGTCACTAGGTTGCAGCGTTGGTGAAGCCTGGGGTACGACAGCCCCTTGCGGAACTATCCAAACTTCAACGGCATCGTTCTCACGGAAACCACCGTTGACAAGAATGATTCTCGATGCGTCGATTCCTCGATGCGACACCAGATAATCGCGAGCCCTGGCCAGTAATCGATCGGCGTATCCAACTGGACTTGTCCGACCACCATAACCAAACAGATACGTAGTAGTCGTCGGATCGTTCTGCAGCTCCACCGTCAGACTATCCAAACGAGCTTTCTGGTCGTCGTATGAGCAACTGGAGCATTCGTCAAACTCCCTGCCCACAATGGTTCTCTTCTCTGGCAGCGGAATATTCGTGAATGCTTGTGCAGATTGCTGGCAAAGCGGTTCACCAGATCCATCGTCAACTACGAGCGTTGCCGTGATACGTTTGCCTGCGAATCCCGTGGAGTCAACCGTGATTGTTGGCGTGCCCGCACCGCTTACGATTTGTGCACTGGCTGGGGAGATGGTCCAAGCGTACTTCAAACTAGAAGTTCCACTGTAAACCGCATCTGCCGCATATGTGATGATTTCACCCTCATTTACCTGTGACGGTGCTGAAACCGTGACCGGGAAAGGACAAGGCGACTTAGGCAGCGGCGGAATCGGCGTGTACTTCACAGCAATACATTTGACGCGGCCCCCGGGCAAATCAATTTCACGGGCCCACCGTTGTCCGTTGGGCATTGTAATAACCACGCTATGCATTCCTGCATCGAAATCAATTGCGCGGTATTCGGTTGTAGTTACTCCGTAGGACTTACCATCGACAGTAATGGGCAAGCCTCCGGGATATGAGAGGATCTTGATTGTGCCGTACTTCGCTTTCTTGGACTTTGCGAGAGCCGAGTGTGAACAGAGCGCGAAGAGAGACAGTGCTAAAAGCGCTGCGAACGCAAATTGAAAGCTTCTGCTGACAAAACGTGTGGAGTTCATTTCTCGTCCTCCGCCGTTTCATCTGAATCGCCGCGATTCTTTCTTGCATACCGTCGGCGCAACCCACCTGCGAAAGCCAGTAGGCCAGTGCCAAATAAGATTAGCGATGCCGGCTCAGGAACTTCTTCTACACTCCTTAACTCTATCGTTGGTGTTGGCGTGGGGCTGGGGACCGCAACCGTGTCGCAGTTCAGACAGGTAGGAGCCGGACTGCAGTTCAGACAGGTAGGAGTCGGAATAGGATTGCAATCTTGACAATCGTTTTTCAGAAAAATCAACGGAATACCGGCCAGGAACAACAATGACCATTTGGGAAAGCCTGCTGCCGGTAAGAGGATCTCTCCGCAGTCACAGACAGTACCTTCGACAATGGCGTCGTCAACGACGTCCACACCGATTTTTGGAGTGTCAACATTGACCGTACTCAGAAGTGAGTCCGTCGTAATTCTCGTTTGGCTGCTGCCATCAACCTGTCCCGTTTTTGATCCACTTCCTTTTGTGTCTTGCTGTGAAAGACTACGAACCCGAAGATCAACTAACCCCTGAAGGTTGCTTACCCTTTGGACAACGTCGTTCACGAGAACAGGACCTGCGATCACAGTTTGAAACATTAAGACAAAGACACCGCCGATAGCCGTCACTCTTCTGCAAGCGCACCAAGCTCGTCGAGCTATTTTCTTGTGCGTGATTTTGAGGATGGATGTCATTCCTTTGAAATACTCGATTAGTAAGTAACTTCGATAGTTCTTAGACGATCAATCGGCACAGATCTCCAGACGTCGATCTCACCTAACAATCACTTAACTCCACTGTTTACAAGGAGAAGCTGATCCGAACGCTCAGCTCAATTCCACAGGGTCAGATTGAGGGTCCGTACTCTTGCAGTGCAATTTGAAGGCCGGATCAAACTGCCTATTAAACAGGCAGGAATCCGCCATTGGGCACCAAAAAAACGTCCGAATCTCAGACGGTAAGTCTAGAGCTCGGAATTCGAGAGCGGTTAGAAAGAAAGGAGCCGACCTTTATGACTCGGCTCCTTCAAAGTTACAACTAAAGTTTTCGGAATATTAGCTGTCGCTTTCACTCGGGCTTGCGGCTTCCGCCTTACGATTTTCGTCACGCAAGACTGCCTTCCGAGACAGCTTGATTTTATTGCCTTCGCGCCCAATGCACTTAACCAGGATCTGTTGACCCTCTTTCAACTCGTCGCGCACATCCTTGACGCGACGGTCAGCGATCTCGGAAATGTGCAATAGGCCGTCCGTGCCTGGGAATATCTCGACAAACGCGCCAAAGTCGACGATTCGTGAAACCGTACCTAAGTACGTTTGGCCTATCTCAGCTTCGGCAGTAAGTCCGCGAATACGGTTGACGGCAGCGTCCGCGGCCTCTCCGCTCGCTGTAGCTATCGAGATGGTTCCATCGTCAGAGACATCTATCTTCGCACCTGTCTCTTCAACCAATGATCGAATGACTTTGCCGCCTGGTCCAATGACGTCGCGGATTTTGTCAGGATTGATCTTGATCTGGATGATTCTTGGGGCGTAAGGAGAGATGGCATCTCGAGGCTCGGCGAGTATCTTCTCCATAACACCGAGAATGTAGAAGCGGCCTTTCTTTGCTTGTTCGAGTGCCTCAGCCATTATCTGAGCATTGATGCCCGCAATCTTGATGTCCATCTGTAGGGCAGTAATTCCATTTTGAGTGCCGGCCACTTTGAAATCCATATCACCGTAGTGATCCTCTGCACCTGCGATGTCAGTCAAGATAGCGTATTTGTTCCCCTCCATCACAAGCCCCATCGCGACACCAGCTACGGGTGCTTTCAGAGGGACACCCGCGTCCATCATTGATAACGTGCCACCACACACGGTGGCCATCGACGATGACCCATTTGACTCGGTGATGTCCGAAACTATTCTGACAGTGTAAGGAAAGCCGGCATCCTCCGGTAACACTGTTTCTAGTGCGCGACGTGCCAGCGCTCCATGGCCAATTTCCCGGCGACTGGATGAACCAAAGCGACCGACTTCACCAACCGAGTACTGCGGGAAGTTGTAATGCAACAGGAATCGTCGCTTCACTTCACCTTTTTCGAGATCGTCCATGAACTGTTCATCTTCCTTAGTACCAAGGGTAGTTGAGACGAGTGCCTGAGTTTCTCCACGAGTGAAGAGAGCCGAACCGTGTACGCGTGGCAACCAACCAACTTCGCCGGTAATCGGGCGAATCTCAGAGAATCGACGGCCATCAGGTCGCCTACGCTTGTTGAGAATATCGTCACGGAAGACATTCTCTTTAAGGTGATCAAAGATCTGTTTACCCATCAACCGCTTCTCAGAATCGTCTTCGGGATACGCCTCAATAGCTTCTTTCTTAAGCGCATCGACCGCTGCGTAGCTGGCTCGTTTCTCTTGCGTGCTCGTATCGAGCGCCTCGCGTAAGCGCTCGGTGTACTTCTCACCAATTTCACGCAGCATTTCCTCATCGAGTACTGGAGCTACTACTTCGCGTTTCTGAATATCCAGCGCCTTGTACAGTTCCTTTTGCCAGCGGCAAAGCCGATTGATTTCTTTGTGCGCTAGCATCAAAGCTTCAACCATAATCTCTTCCGAGACTTCTTGGGCTCCAGCTTCGACCATCACAATTGCTTCTTCTGTTCCGGCAACGATGAGGTTCAAGCGAGACTCACGGACTTCGTCGTAGGTTGGATTAATAATGTAGCGTCCTTCGATCAATCCGATACGAACGCCAGCAATGGGATTCATGAACGGAATGTCCGAGAGATAAAGAGCGCATGACGCGCCCGTAATCGCGATAACGTCTGGATTGTTGTCTGGGTCTGCCGAAATTACACTGGCAATTACCTGAGTTTCATTCCGATAACCTTCTGCAAATAACGGACGGCAGGGACGGTCAATCAAGCGGCTGGTGAGAATTTCCTTCTCATTCGGGCGGCCTTCCCGCCGAAAATAGTTGCCGGGTATGCGACCGGCGGCGTAGTTCGATTCGCGGTATTCCACTGTGAGCGGGAAAAAATCTACTCCTTCTCGTGGGGTTGGAGCGCCAACAGCAGCCACCAGGAGCATTGTGTCTCCATAGCGAATAACCACCGAGCCGTCGGCCTGTTTGGCGAGGCGGCCGGTTTCGACGGTCAACTCTTTATCACCCAGTTTGATTGATTCTTTTAGGTATTTCTTTTCTGACATTTGGTTTGTCTCCTTGGGACATCACCTGACAATTAGCTCAGGTTGCGGGCGTCTCATCCGCCTTGCATTTTTTGGATAATCTTGGGGCCGCACCAACGTGAGGGCGGTAACTAAAGCTGGGGCAAAAGAAAAGGCGGCATGAGCCTAAGACCGTGACTCATGCCGCCTTTTTGCTCGGAGCTAGGGCCATTCGCGTCTGCTTGTTTCCAGTCAATCGCCGTCACGTTCGGCACTGCCACAAGCTCTTCGATAAGACGCGGGCTGTACAAATCTGAGAATCGAAGAATCTCTCGCTTCTGTGAAAATATTGCTACGAACTCACTACCGACGCAGACCCAGACGATTCACTACCTCGTGGTAGCGTTCAATATCCGTGCGCTTCAAGTAATCAAGCAAACTTCTTCGCTGTGAGACCATTTTAAGAAGGCCACGTCGCGAATGATTGTCTTTCTTGTGGGTCTTGAAATGCTCGGTCAGTTCGTTAATTCTCTTGCTCAACAACGCTACTTGGACTTGAGGTGAGCCTGTATCCGATTCATGAGTACGAAAGTCAGACACAACCTGCTGTTTGGTTTCCTTTGCTAATGACACTTGCTTAAAAGGTCCTCCTAGACCGCAGTAAAACCGTTAAAGACGGCAACCGCTAAACTTAAAAAGCTTCGTCAATTTAACATGCAGGTAAGGTACTGTCCAGTTGGCCTGCTAACACATATTCCTGAAGGTAAGTGCAGAGTTTGATACTATCCTTCGTAATCGAAGTTTGTAACGACGAGAACACATCGATGCCTCAATCGCAAATCGTAATTCTTGGTGGCGGCTTTGGTGGCTTGTTTACTGCCCTCGAACTCGCTAGCTCCGGCGAAGTTACCCTGGTAAGCGAGGATGACCATTTTCTCTTCACTCCGATGCTTTACGAATATCTAAGCGGTGAGGTGGAAGAATGGCACATCGCCCCCCCATATCAAGAACTGTTGGACGACAAGGTGCGCTTCATCCAGGATACGGTCGCCAACGTTGACGCTGCTGCCCAGACAGTTTCGCTTACGAATTCTTCCGATCTAATTTCCTACGACGTTCTCGTACTAGCCGTCGGCGGCATCACTAATTACGTCGGCGTACCCGGAGCAGAAGAGCATTCACTTCCCTTTCGAAAAATTGCACATGCTGATCATCTTCGACAGGTCATGGTTTCTGCGCTGGATCGCATACCTCCAGAAACACCGCCACAGGATGTTCGCCAGGCTTTGACCTTCGCGGTAGTAGGCGCAGGGGCCAGTGGTTGCGAACTTTCGACCAAGATGGCTGATTTGTTACTCGACGCATGTAAGAGACGTGCACTTCAGGGCGAACCTCGCGTTCTATTAATCGAAATGGGTGACAGAGTTGTGCCTGGTATGGGCGAACAAATCAGAGAGTTCGTCGAGGATGCACTGCGGAGGTCACATGTAGGAGTGCACACGCTGACACGAGTCGTAAATGTTTCAAGCGATGGAATCACCTTTGAGCATCATGGAAAACAAGAGGAGTTGAAGGCATCTGGCGTCGTTTGGACAGGTGGCGTGAAGATGAGTCCCTTAGTTGAGCAACTCGATGCTGAGAAGAACAAGCGCGGACTGCTCATCATCAAACCAACGCTTCAGCTCTCTAAGTTCAATAACGTTTTCGCGCTCGGCGATATCGCGACATATCCTGATGCAACTCCCACTCTTGCTGGAACAGCACAACTCGCTTTCCAGGAAGCCTCACTTGCGGCGCGGAACATTAAGGCTTTTCTGTCAGGCGAAAAACTCCAGACAAAACACTTTGAAGAGCTTGGTGAAGCCATCAGCCTGGGTACTGAACGAGCTGCTGTGTTGGCCGGTGGAAAAGCATTTGGCGGTGCCCTGGCGAGGCAAGCTCGATTTGCGTTGTATACATCTCGTTTGCCGACCTGGCATCATCGTCTTAAAGTCGGTGCAAGTTGGTTCTTCGAAGGCACAACCCCGCGTCCCCTTTTGCCCCTTGGATTCGAAAGATAGTTTTTAGCGCAAAGGCGAGACGCAGTGTTCAGGGTCACGCGGCTTTTATTAATGCTAAGCGTCTGCGTAGTCGCGGCTGGCTGCGTAATCCAAAACGATAAGCCTGGACCAGTTAACCCTGCTACTCAGCCGGCAAATTCAAACTCATCTACTCAGAGTCAGGCTCAGAACTCAAATCAAACCCCAACACTGACACCAACTCCGACACCGACATCAACTTCGACACCCAATCCAGATCCTCCTCCGTCCGACACTCCGCAGGCGGACGCAACATCATCACCAAGTTTTGTTGGAATCGTGAAGCTGATAATTCCGGTCGCGGGTGTTCAACCCAATCAACTGATTGACACATTCTCCGAGGCACGTTCGGAAGGACGCGTTCATGATGCGATCGATATACCTGCGCCCGCCGGTACGCCCGTTATCGCCGCAGCGGATGGTGAGATAGTTAAACTCTTTCAGAGTGAACGCGGAGGCACGACAATTTATCAACTAAGCGCTGACAAGAAGCTGGTGTTCTACTACGCGCATCTTCAGTCGTATGCACCCGGCCTTCAGGAAGGTCAATTCAAGCGACAAGGTGAAGTTATCGCTTATGTTGGTGACACTGGAAACGCAGGCCCGGGCAATTTTCACCTTCACTTCTCGATTGCCGTGGTCGCAGATCCAAAACGCTACTGGGATGGTAGCAACATCAATCCCTATCCACTCCTGCACGGCAAATGAGAACTGTCCAAGCAGTTAACCAGCCCAGTTGTTCGTTTATCGTTCAAACCGCACCGTGTCTACCGTGGATTTCCACTCACAATATCCGCCAAACACAAGGCAAAGCTGAGGGAACACCTGTTGCAGAACATCTTGGAAAAGACGATTCTTACGAGTGGAACTTGAGGACGAACAATGACTATCAGAGTAAAGATTAAAATCGCCGTATTGATCTTACAGGCGCTTGCAATGGGCGCCTGTGTGACAAATAACTCCAACTCGCCCGTTACCACACGTGGGCCCAGTCCGTCACCGGTAAACACTCCCGTATCGAATGTGACTGAGAATGCTAAGCCACGTTCAGAAATAACGCTGGCTGTCCTGGATGCGTTGCTTGCCAACGATAATTTTGTCTCAGAACTGAAGAGTAAGCTTCAGATCACAGAGGAACAGATTGAGGAGTTACGGAAAGGGGCCACAGATGAAGTCAACAGGCTCAGAAGCAGTAACGCAGAGGACGCGACAGTAGATTCCGCTGATGCCCGTGCCCGTGCAACCGAACAAATCAATCGCACACTTGGAGAAGAGAAGGCGACACAGTTCAACGAGTTCGTTTCGGAGTTTTGGGCTAGAGGCGAGGGCGAGGCGTCAGATAAACAAGCGGAGAATTCACTACCGAAGACACCTAATTCAATCCCGACCGACACTCGAATCGTCGTAAACATCCCATCATATCGAATGGACCTCTTCAAGAACGGTTCACTGGTCAAGTCGTACAAGATCGGTATTGGTTATCCCGAGTTTCCACTCCCACAGGGTCTAAGAAAAGCGCAAACGATAATTTTCAATCCCACATGGACTCCGCCAGATTCTCCCTGGGTCGCCAAAATGAATGTAACGCCTGGCGAGAAGATTGATGCCGGCAGCAAACTAAACCCGCTTGGCCCGATTAAGATACCGATCGGTATGCCGTCGCTCATTCACGGCGGTAAATCGCCAGCCAAGCTGGGCACTTTTGCATCACATGGTTGCGTGGGCCTGACCACTCCCCAAGTCAAAGACTTTGCCAAAATGCTCGGCGAGATTTCGGACTCAGACGTTTCGGAAAAATCAATAGCGGCCCATCTAAAAGATCCAACGCAGACTCAAGCAGTGAAGCTCAAGCAGCCAGTCCCTGTCGAACTTCGTTATGAAACAATTGTTCTTGAAGATGGCAAACTGCACATCTTCAAGGACGTCTATGATCAAGGTACAAACACAGAGGACAAGTTGCGAGCTGTGTTGGAAGCAAATGGTTCGCGACTTGAGGACTTATCTGAGGAAGATCGTAGTCAGATTCTTAGTGCATTGAATACGATGTCGGCTCATCCGAAAGCAATGCCGTCGCCGTCTATCTCGGACACGAAGGACACGCAGACTCAGAAGCGGAAAGTTAACGAGAAAAAGAGCGGCAAAAACCAGAAGGAGGTTGTCGTTGAGTTGAAGTCTCTTTCCGGTCGTGGTTACCCGGCACCGGTAAATTACGACACGGGTACAGGCAAATCGACGATTACTGCAGCGGTCACCCAAAAGAGCAGGTAAGTTAATTAGGGTATTAGTCAGGCAAGCGTTGCCGCTTCACACGAATCTAACTCTGGTGCTTCTTCAATGGGAGCACCAGCTTCACCGTAGTAGGGTCGGCCGGATTCGATCGATTCAAAGTACTCCTCAATTCGATTGAGCACTTCTTCAACTGAATGAGAGTGATAAATTGAAGTACGGAACAGCGCGCCACCCTGTAGTCCGCGAGTAAACTGCCCGGCCAACTGTTTCATTCGGTTAATGGCCGGCGTCTCGGGCATGTCTTCGCGAAGCATATCAAAGTACTCGTGAAGAATGGCACGTTTGTCAGCGAGTGTTGGCTCGAAGACTTCGCGGTCGTGTATCGCATCTTCAATCTGTCGAAAGATCCAGGGGTTCGCCATTGCTCCACGACCGATCAGAACGCCGTCGCAACCTGTCTCTCGAAATTTTGCGAATGCGCCTTCGATCGTGGTCACATCCCCACTGCCGGAAACGGGAACACTCACCGCCTTCTTGATTTCACGAACCAGATCCCAGTTGGCCAGGCCTCGATAACCTTGCTCTTTCGTTCGTCCGTGCAGAGCGATGTGTTCCACGCCGCAGTCCTCAGCAAGTTTTGCAGTCTCGACCGCATTTATCGTGTGGTCGTAAAAGCCCGCACGAATTTTTACTGTGAGCGGGATCTTGATCGCCTTCTTTATCTCTTTAAGGATTGTTTCTAGTCGGGAATGATCCTTCAGAAGTCCGGAACCGCCTCCATGCTTTACAACCTTCGGTGCAGGGCAGCCACAGTTAACGTCGAGAATGTCTGCGCCTACTTCTTCAGCCATCTCCGCCGCCATTCGCATTCGCTCTGGTTGGCCACCAAAAATCTGCACGGCGAAAGGACGCTCATCTTCATAAAAGCGCATTTGCCTTTTCGACTTGGGGTTACTACGTGTGAGTCCCTCAACCGATATGAATTCGGATACAGAGAGGCCGACTCCACCGCGCCGCTTCAACAAGCGACGGAACGACACGTCGGTAACGCCGGCCATTGGTGACAGTATCAACGGCGGGTTGATTTCGGTGTCGCGAATTTTGAAAGGCTTAATTTCCGGCATCTAAGGTTTTATCGTTACAGGAGTTCCAACCGCGACTGCATCATAGAGCTCTTTAATATCTGTATTCTCCAATGCCACACAACCCCGAGTCCAATCGCTTGTTGCTCCATGCCCGTGAATATAGATCAGTCCCCCCAATTTGGTGTACTGAGGAGGCGCGACGTTCTTCCGAATCGCCTCAATTATGGTGTCGTGCTGCATTTTGTTAATAAGGCCTTCGCGCAATCCTCGCTCAGCATCTTCAGCGTTTGGATAACTGACACCCAGCGAGAGGTAGTACGCACTCTTGTTATTTTTGACGAAGACGTAGAAGTCTCCTTCGGGCGTCGCTCCGTCGCCTTCTTGTTTCTTATCAGGGACTGGATTGAATCCAATCGCCGCGCGGTACGTTCTGAGCAATAACTGATCAGAATAGAACTCCAGTTTCCTCTCACGCTTATAGACAATAATGCGCGGATTCTTTACCAGCATTGTCATCGATCGAAATCGTTGTGCAGTTGTTGCTCCGACAAAATCTCATACAACATGCCTGCATTCTTTCTTGATGTTTGACGTTCGGAAGGAACGGCGAGCACTTTCAACTTCGAGATCTTGTCGCCACGTTTAATCGAAATTTCATCTCCGACTTTAACCGCGTGAGCAGACTTTGCGGGAGCCCCATTCAAGTAAACGAGACCAGCATCACAAAGTTTCTGAGCGATTGTCCGCCGCGGCGAGATGCGGCTGGCTTTGAGGAATAGATCCAGACGCATGGTAGAGGTTTTTGGTCTTGGGTCTTCGTCTCTGATCCATTGTCACAAGATCTCCAAAGCTGCAGACCCAAAACCCAAGACCAGAGATTTCTTACGGCTTTTTGTCTTTCTTCTTATTGTCTTTTTCGGAACTCTTCGCCGCGGCAGGAACATTCAGCTTGAGCAAGGGCTCAACGCTGGCACGATAACCCTCCGAGACCTTTATGAATGCTTCGTTCCGCAAATTCTGGAGGTATTCCTCTCGATCCTTGCCCGACCGTTCACCAAGCATAGCCTGGCGAACTTGATTGTCGTTAAAGGACGCTGCTTTCCCTCCCTCCGTACGCTCATCGAGCCGAAGGACTTGATAACCGTCAGGTATCTTAATCGGATCAGTGACGGCACCAACCTTCAAGTCTTTGAGTACGGCCTGCAAATCCTCACGCATGTTTGGAAGTTCGAATGAACCAACCTTACCACCGTCTTGTGGGGCAGTTCTTTGGCCATTCTTTTCACGTTCAGAGTTTGCACCTGCGACTGCTTTGAATTCTGCTCCCGCCCGGAGCTGAGCAACGAGTTCGGTGGCGCGCGCTTTCACCGCAGCATCATCTTTGTCTGTTGTCGACAAGTAGATTTCTGAGATTGTGACACTTGTCGGCGCGCGAAATTGATCCTTGTGCGCTTCAAAATACTTTTTGACTTCTTCCGCAGTAAAGTTGAGATAAATGCGGCGGTCCACCTCCTGTTGCAGGACCGCCTGTTTCATCATCTCGGCTCGCATTGTTTCCTTAACTGAAACAGGATCTATTCCGCTTTGGCGCATCGCCTCTTCCAGTTTCTGAATCGACTTAATTCCCTGCTCGTTCGCAATGTCCAACATGCGACGGTTAACTTCCGCCTCAATCTCGCTTGCGAGGTCCAGCTCTTTTCCTTTCTGCAACAACAAGCGCTCATTAATTAAAGTGGCAATTAATTCTGCCTGGTGCTTGATAACTTCGTCCGTCGCCTGTTGCTCCGTCATTTTCCGCTCCTGCTTCAACGCCTCGATTCGCTCCTTGTTCTCGCGTTTCAACATTGAGAGGGTAATGACGTCGTCATTCACCTGGGCGATGACCTCATCGATGACTGTAGCTTCACCTTCCTGCGCCATCGCATTAGAGGCGTTTGAAATCACGATAGCGAACAGGCACAAGAGAATGCCGGCGATTGAAAATAATTTGAATCTCACAAAAATACTCCTAAAGAAATTCCTATCTGTATTCTGGTTAATTTGAACTTGATTATCGTAGTGTATTGGGGAATAACGTCAAACCTGGTCAGTGACCTATTTTTTCGAAGGCTGATTCTAATCGGAGGCTCGAATTTCGAGCAACACGTCGCGCACTACCCTCAATACTTCGACCTGCTGATCTTCGCTAAGAATCACCTTCAAAACACCAGCCGGAGTGAAGACCGTACTCGGATGGTCAGCCACGTAGTTTCCTAGTTTTTCCGGGGAAATTCGGGCCTTTTCGCTAAACTTCAACGCCGCGCCGTCAGGCGTTTTGTCGATCGAAAGGACACCGATTTCTTCGGCCAACCGGCGCAATCTTGCATAATCAAAAAGCCGCTCGACTGACTCGGGAATCCGGCCATATCGGTCCGCGGTTTCGTTGCGAATGCCATTTAAGGTGGCATCGTCCCGCGCTGATGAGACGCGCTTGTAAGTCCGTAAGCGTTGCCCCATATCGGAAATGTAATCTTCCGGGATCGCAACGTCGATGCCTAAATTGAGCGTTACGCTTGTCTCATCTTCCACCTGCTCGCCACGCAATTCAGCAACTGTACGCTCAAGCATCTGAGTGTAGAGATCAAAGCCAAGCGCATCCATGTGGCCCGACTGCTGACCTCCCAGGAGATTGCCAGCGCCGCGCAATTCTAGATCTAACGCAGCGATTCGAAATCCGGCACCTAAATCAGAAAACTCTCGAATTGCCGCAAGCCTACGACGGGCCAACGGCGAAAGCTCGGTTTCGCCTGGGATCAATAAATAAGCGTAAGCCCTTCTGTTCGAGCGACCAACGCGACCACGCAACTGATAAAGCTGAGAAAGACCATAATGATCGGCGCGGTTTATGATGATGGTGTTGGCACGAGGGATGTCTATTCCGTTTTCGATTATGGTAGTTGCAACGAGAACGTCATATTTGTAGCCAATGAAGTCGAGCATCACTCGCTCCATCTCCTTTTCGTTCATTTGTCCGTGACCAATCGCGAGTCGGCCCTGCGGAACCAGACGCTGCACGAGTGCGGCTATCGTTTCAATTGTCTCGACTCGATTATGAATGAAGAACACCTGACCACCGCGCGATAACTCGAGCTCAATCGCCGCCTTGATTACCGTATCCGTAAACTGCACGACCTGAGTTTGAATCGCTAGACGATCACGCGGCGGAGTCTCAATCAGCGACATATCACGCATACCGCTTAGTGACATATTGAGAGTTCTCGGTATCGGCGTTGCTGAAAGAGTTAACACATCGACTCGCTTCTTTAGTTGTTTCAATCGTTCTTTGTGCGCAACTCCAAAGCGTTGTTCTTCGTCAACAACCACGAGCCCAAGGTCCTTGAAACGAACGTCCTTTGACAACATCCGGTGCGTACCGATGATCACGTCTACTTCGCCTGACTCAACACGCTTGACGACATCTTTCTGTTCTTTCGATGAACGAAAACGAGATAACAACTCGACTTTAACCGGGAACGGAGCGAACCGTGTGCGAAAGGTGTCGTAGTGTTGATATGCAAGAACGGTCGTCGGCGTGAGTACGACCGCCTGCTTCCCTTCCATGACTGACTTAAAGGCAGCACGCATCGCAACTTCAGTTTTGCCGTAACCGACGTCACCACACAGCAAACGATCCATCGGCACCGGCTCTTCCATATCTTTTTTTACGTCCTCGATTGCGGTCTCCTGATCGGGCGTCAGTACGTAGGGAAAACCGTCTTCGAACTCTTGCTGCCACGGTGTATCACCGGCAAAAGAATAACCGCCGACAAGCTTGCGCTCTGCGTACAAGCGAAGTAACTCATCCGCCATGTCACGCATGGCCCGCTTAGCTTTGGCCTTTGTCTTCTGCCAACCAAGACCACCGAGACGATCGAGTTGAGGCTGGTGACCTTCAGCGCTGGAATATCGTTGGACAAGATCGAGTCGTTCGACAGGGACGTAAAGCTTTGCCTCGTCAGCATAGAAGAGAAGCATGAACTCGCCGGTGCGAGGGCCGAGGTTGAGTGTCTGCAAACCACCAAATCTTGCGATGCCATGATCGATATGCACAACATAGTCGCCTGATCTGAGGTCTCTAAAATCAGAGAGAAAGGCCGCGGTCTTCGACCGACGCTTCCTGGTTTCCTTTTGCCTCCGGCCGTCTGCGCGTGTACCTTGTCGATCAACTGAGTCGGCTGATTCGTCAAAGACATCCGATTCGACATGAACAACAAGCCGCGATTTCGGTAACGCAAAACCTCCGCTCAATCGTCCAACAGTTACAACGACCGGGGCTACGCTTGTTGTCTCAGTTGATTCGGTAAGCAGCGACAGTCGAGACTCGACTTGATACTCCGCCAAGATCTCCGTGATACGTTCAGCCACTCCCAGGCTGGGAACGACAAACAACGTGGTCCTGTCGTCCTCAATTGCTCTGGTCACGCTTGCGGCCAGGTCGGCAACTCGTCCGTGGTAACGCATCGTTGACTGGGCCTGCCATTCAAACTCCACGGCGGCTTCGGCGGTCGGAAAAAGAAACGTATGTTGCCTGGGCCCACGGCCCCTGCCAATTTGAACCTTCGGAGCCTCGGCCTCGAGTGCAAGATCCTGGTCGAGCTCAGCAGCTGCACGACCGAGAGTACGCAGCTCCACCCGCTGCTGACTTTGAATCAACGTCTGCAGTTGTTCAATCGAGAGATAGAGTTCTTCGGGGGTAAGGGCAATGTCGTCGGCTTGATCGATTTCGTGATAGCGCGCCGCCAGATTTTCATAAACCTCGCCGAGATAGGTTTCGATTGCCCCTGGTTCGTCAACTACCAGGACCGCTTGGTTTAGGTGATCGAAAATATTTGAGTTCGAGTTTCGAACAATTGGTATCAACCACTCCCAACCAGCGAACGCTTCTCCTTCGTCAGCAAACGAAGTTCGATCTCGCAGAGAACGAGCGTAACGATCATCACTCCAGCGCTCTCGCGCAGCCTCTCCCCAAAGCTGGAAATCAACCGGCGTGACGGAGCATTCATGCATCGGCGGAATTTCAATCTCGCGGAGCTGCCCTGTCGAGAGCTGAGTATCTGGATCGAATTCACGAAGCGAATCGATCGTGTCGCCAAAGAACTCCAAACGCACGGGAGACTCGCTACCCGGAGGCCAGATGTCGAGGATGCCACCACGACTCGAAAATTCGCCGACTCCTGAAACTGGGTCCTCACGAACGTAACCTGTGGCGACTAGTTTTTGGACAAGGTCTTCCGGTGGGTGATCGTCGTCGCGCCTGAGGATGGCTCCGGCCTTTTGGATCTCCTCGGGACTAACACTCTTTCGAGCCAGTGCGCGGGCGGTGAGCAAAACAAAGTCGGGTCTCTGTTGTCGTAATCGCCATAAAGAGAGTGCGCGCTTCTCGAGTGTTTGCGCGTGCGGCGACACGCCAGCGTACGGGTCGCTTTCCGAGGCTGGAAGCACCAGCACTTCTCGGTCGCATTTGTCCTTTCCAGCGAGCGCACAGTACCAAAAACGCAAGTCCTCCTCCCACGGCTCCAAGTCGCGGGTTGACTGAGTAACGATCGCAAAAGTCTTTCCCGTTTCCCGCTGCAAAGCGGCGAGGGCCAGAGCCCGGGCCGATCCCGCAACCAGGCCACTGATCGAAATGAGGCGTTCGTTGTTTCGTAGTTGATTGAGAAGCTGCTGATACTCGGGAGTCTCGGTGATCCGCTTCAGCGCGTTATCTAAAACGGTGTGTTGTGAACTTGTACTGCTCAAATTATTGGCCATGCCGCGATATGTAGACTAAAACATGACGCTATTACTCTTTCATTCGTTCAATGATTGAACTGGTAGATGCACCCTTGACAAATGGCAACGACACCACCCTGCCGCCAGCCGCTTCAACTTCTTCACGCCCATGAATCTCATCGAGCTGGTAGTCTCCACCCTTTACGAGGACATCCGGCATAATCGTCGCAATCAGGCTGCGTGGTGAGACGTCGTCAAAAATCGTCACGTAATCGACCATTCGAAGTGCGGCCAGGATTTCAGCGCGTTCGTTTTGATTGAACACGGGGCGAGAATCGCCCTTTAGCAGATGAACGGTCCGGTCACTATTGATTGCGACCAAAAGGGCATCGCCAAGCTCACGGGCTGCGGCCAAATATCTAACGTGCCCGACGTGCAGGAGATCAAAAACTCCGTTTGTAAATACAAGTCGAACGCCAGCAGAGCGCAGACCTTCACGCTCTCTAAGCATCTGTTCCGGCCTCAGAATCTTTGTAATCATTAACCGAGGAGAATCTAGCACGGGATGAACTGGAACAAGAAAGGGCGTTGTTTGGGAATTCAGGGCTTGGGTCTTTGGTCTTCTTGGTTGCTACTGCGTTGTCGCTCGAGATGAAGTGAGTGTGACGATCCAAAACCAAAGTCTGAAGTCCAAAAACCCAAGTCCGAAGACCCAAGACCAAAGTGAAGTTCGTTGCGTCGCTAACAGTCGCTCCCTATAATCAACCCTTTAAGTTGGAGCCCAAACACTTGTCTATACCCCTCATCGAAGAGAACGATCAAACTGCTGCACGACGCGCACACCTTGAAGGTCTGCGAGCGCTGGTCGGAAACGTCTATCCAAACAAGTTTCAGCGAAGCGAAGTTGTTGAAGCCGCACGCGAAGATACAATTTCACGCATCGTTGAAAAGTTTCGTGCGTTTGAGCCAAAAGCCGAACCCGATGGACGCCCGCGAGCCGAAGAGATCGAATTATCGAACCAACAACTGAATGAGATTCATGTGCGTCTTGCTGGAAGAATCTCGTCACCACCACGTGTGATGGGCAAGGCAGCGTTTGTCCATTTGTCGGATGGTGTATCGCGGCTGCAAATCTACATTCGCAAAGCCGACGTGGTTGGCATTCGCAACGACGCTCAGGGTGGAGACGTCGACGGTTGGTCCCTGTTTCAGTTGCTCGACCACGGAGACTTCATTGGCGTCGAAGGTTATTTGTTTGTAACCAAGACCGGAGAGCTTTCGGTTCACGTGCAGAAGCTTCAATTTCTTTCCAAGGCGTTGCTGCCCCTGCCTGACAAAATGCACGGACTTCACGATCCTGAAATCCGACAACGACAACGTTACGCCGACTTGATCGCAGGCAGCTTGAAGCTCGAGCAGGATGAATCATTATCTCCGCGTGAAGTGTTTGAGCGACGAGCATGTGCAATCAGGGAAATGCGTCGAATCCTCGAGGACCATGGCTACATTGAAGTTGAAACTCCGATGTTGACGCCATTAGCGACGGGCGCTGCCGCCAGGCCTTTTAGAACTCACCACAATGCACTCGACATTGATCTGTATGCTCGCATTGCTCCGGAGCTGTATTTGAAAAGGTTGCTGGTTGGTGGATTTGAAAAGGTTTATGAACTGAACCGAAATTTCCGCAATGAAGGCATCTCAAGCAGGCACAACCCTGAATTCACCATGCTCGAGTTCTACTGGGCCTACGCCGACGTCAACGAGATGATGGACTTCTGCGAGGAACTCATTCGCGCAGTGGTCTTTCGAGCATTGGGTCATACGCACGTTACGTTCGGAGACTTTGACATCGATTTTGCCCAACCGTTTCGACGCGTCAGTATGAAAGGTAGCCTGTCTGGTTCCGTCACTGATCAGGAGATCACCAACGACAACGTACTTGAACTGTTTGAAAGCCGGGTCGAACATCAACTGATCCAACCTACGTTCATTACGGAATTTCCCAAGGCCATCTCACCCCTGTCGAAAGCATCGCCTTCTGATCCAAGTGTGGCCGAGCGATTTGAGCTGTACATCTCCGGGATGGAAATTGCGAACGGATTTTCGGAGTTGAATGACCCTTCCGAACAGTACGAACGTTTTCGAGAACAGATGAAACAGCGAGAGCGCGGTGATGAAGAAGCGATGGTGATGGATGAAGACTACATTCGCGCGCTCTCGTATGGTATGCCCCCGGCCGCGGGAATCGGGATTGGAATCGATCGATTTGTCATGCTCCTCACGAATAAACAATCCATTCGCGACGTGATATTGTTTCCACACCTTCGACCCGAACGAAAGTCTTCTGAACCGGATACAACCGAGTAATTGACTCAGGTTGTCGCTCTTTTAACAATTGAGAAGGCTAGCCACAGTTGATCTAGCCAAAGAAATGGAGTGAAGTAATGAGTCGAAAAGCTTTTGCGATTGCCGCGATTTTCGCGTTTGTGCTCGCCCTTCAGGCCCAGGATACGAAAACAGTCACAGTTGAGGGCTACATCATCGACAACGCTTGCGCAGGTTCTCATTCCAAAGAAGCAACCTTTGGCGATCGAGTGAAGAAACATTCGACCTCCTGTGCTTTGATGCCAAGCTGTGTTAAGGCCGGATACGCAGTGTTTACGGCAGATTCAAAACTCTACAAGTTAGATAAGACTGGAAATGATGCCGTGGAAGCTCTGCTACGAGCGACCGACACGAAGGCTGGAGTTGCAGTGGTTGTTGAAGGAACGATCGACGGCGATACGATCAAAGCAACCAAGGTAACGGAAAAGACGCAGTAAAGAGATTGCCGATTGTCGATTTAGAACAACTCGAGAAATCGCAATCGGCAATTCTTCAATTCGTCTTAGCCGGCGTTTCCTGATGGCTCGCCGCAAACCACTTCCCACCTCGTTTCACATAGGCACTGCTGGCCCACACAGCAGGTGGTGCTGCTTGTCCATTACACGTAGCATCTTGTGCAGCCTT
Organism: Pyrinomonadaceae bacterium; assembly: GCA_035257465.1. GTDB lineage: Bacteria > Acidobacteriota > Blastocatellia > Pyrinomonadales > Pyrinomonadaceae > PSRF01. Next base: position 25,439 of record DATEXA010000514.1, read on the forward strand.
GTAGGTAATCAGCGCGGCATCACTAGTAAGAAACGTAACCTTGATGTCGCTTAGTTCATACGACTTCACCTCGCAGCCCATGCCCTCTATTTCCTTTACAGCTTCGGTTTTGTTGGCAACACCAGCGTCTCCTACCATCACGCTGTCGGCTGACAAATAGGTCTGGAATGCCTTGGAATTTTTTGCCTTCCAAGCCTCCCACAGTTTCTTCTCCGTCGACACGATAAGCTTTTGACTCTGTGCTTTTGTCATCGCAGGTTTAGGAGAGGGGGACGGTGATGGGGCAGCCGCCTGACCAAACGCCAGAGACGCAAAACACATAATCAGACTTGCAACAAGGGGAACATGTCTTCTCATAACTTTGCTCCTTTTGGAATTGGACAGAGAATTCAGCGCCGTACTTTTACTACCAAGGGAGAGTGGTGTCAAACGGGCCGATCTCAGACTACAGATCTCAGAAGTTTATTCTACGATCTGAGATCGGAAATAATCTGAGATCTGAGATCTGCAGTCTGAGATCCCCTAGGGTTTGGCGGCCGAATCGATCTTTTGTCGAAGGGCGGTGAGGCGTTCGGCGGACCATGACGGTTCCTGTCCTTGTTGTTGCATGACGTTGAGGTAACGTTCCATTGCTTCGAGAGCACCTTTAAAGTCTCCCTGTTTCTCCCGCACGCGACTCACGTCAAGAAGAAATTGACTATTCGCAGTACCAAAGGCTGATGCTGCGCGCGAGAAAAACTCTTCAGCGTCCTTCAGATCCCCCTGGAGTTCATACACACGCGCAAGATGAAAGTAGCTAATTGGATAGCGCGAGCCATCTCGGTTTGCAACGAGTTGAAGATTACTCGAGGCTTCGTCGTATCGTTTCAAAGTAATTAATGCAAAACTCAGTTCCAGGTTCGCGGGAGGAAAATAACCACTTTCTCTTGAGAGCAATCGTCTGTAACTATCGACCGAGGCCTGTGTGTTTCCCTTCTCGTTAAAAGATCGCGCTCGTTGCAGCAACTCGAAGCTCGTCGCATCGAGCACCAGCGGTTTCGGTGAATAATCAGATCGGGTCGGCGATTTGATAGAAGCTGGTTTCTCAGGACGTACTTTAGCCACGCGATCTGGCTGGACAACGACTCTTTCTTCTGTTCCCACCCGAGCTAACGCGTCGGCAGCGGCCGTGTGGTGTGGATCGAT
>DATEXA010000515.1:0-5926 GCA_035257465.1 Pyrinomonadaceae bacterium
CGTCACCCCATCTCCCCGTCACCCCGTCTCCGTCTCCGCGTCTGCCCCGTCTCCGCTTTTTTCTCCCGCTTAATCTCTGTTCTCGCCTATAATCCCTCCTCTTCGAACTGCTAAATCTTCCCAACACCAAAGGAGTCGCACTCGTGAAAAAGCTCTTGCTGCTTTGCGTCATACTCTCTCTCGCCACCTTCAACTCATTAGCTGCCAACGGCGACAAATTCTCACTCGAACAAGTAATGAGCGCTCCGTTTCCTACTGGCCTGGTTGCGTCTCCTGTCGGGGGAAAGGTCGCGTGGATGCAAAGCGCCAAAGGAGTGCGAAATGTTTGGGTCGCAGAACCGCCCTCGTACAAAGGCCGGCAGCTAACCGCATTCACCGAAGATGACGGCATAGAAATTGGCGAACTAACCTGGACGCCGGACGCCTCTGCAGTTATCTACACGCGTGGTGGTGACCTCGATAGCTTTGCTGAAAATACAAACCCGCGCAGTAATCCTGAAGAACCTAAACAAGGGCTTTGGATCGCAGCGCTTTCCGGTGGGGCGCCGCGTCAGTTGGCCGAGGGCCATTCTGCGGTCATCAGCAAAACAGGTGATCGCGTCTTCTTCGTAAAGGGTCGTGAGGTTTGGCAAGCAAAGCTCGATGCAAACGAAAAACCGTCCGTACTGATTCAGCCCAAGGGTCGTGTGAGTTTCATGGTTCTCTCTCCTGACGGTTCGATGCTCGCTTTCACGAATACTCGAGGAGACCATGGCTTCGTTGGTGTCTACGACTTCGCAGCAAAACAACTCAGATACCTCGATCCAAGTGTAGATCGCGATAGCGAACCGGCGTGGTCGACTGACAGTAAGCAGCTTGCATTCATTCGAGTACCAGCCTCTCGCGAAGCATTCATTTTTGGACCAAAACGTTCCGCTGCCGACCCATGGTCGATTCGTATTGCTGACGCAAAAACCGGTGTGGGCAATCAGGTGTGGAAAGCCGACGCCGGTCAGGGAAGTGTGCTGCGGGAAACGGTCGCGGACAATCTTCTGTACTGGTCAGCAGACAATCACATTGTCTTTCCCTGGGAGAAAGATGGCTGGACACATCTGTATTCAGTTCTGGCGAGCGGCGAAAAACAGAGCGCGACCTTACTCACTCCCGGAGAGTTTGAAGTCGAACATGTCTCGCTCGCTCCAGGCGCCAAAGAAATTGTTTACTCCTCCAACCAGGGTGACATTGATCACAGACATGTCTGGCGTGTTGCAACTGCCGGTGGACAACCGCCGCGCGCAATTACCACTGGCAACGGAATTGAATACTCACCCATCGTCTTGAGTGACCAAAACACAGTCGCATTCCTGCGTGCTGATGCGAAACGTCCTGAACGCGCGTCGATAGTCCAAGGCTCAAATCAACCGCAGGACCTCGCGGCAGACTCGATACCGAACGAATTTCCTGAAACCGACCTCGTCGAACCGCAACAAGTAATCTTCAATTCGGCTGATGGAATGAAGATACACGGTCAGTTGTTCATGCCTCCCAACATAGATCGAAGCAAGAAGTATCCGGCGTTGCTCTTTTTTCATGGTGGTTCGCGAAGACAAATGCTGCTTGGCTGGCACTACAATTATTACTATCGAAATTCTTACGCGATGAACGAATACCTGGCTAACCACGGTTACATCGTAATGTCTGTCAATTATCGAAGCGGTATTGGTTATGGAATGCTCTTTCGCGAGGCTTTGAATTATGGAGCAACCGGAGGCAGCGAGTTTCAGGACGTGCTTGGCGCCGGTCTTTACATGCGAAGCCGTCCGGAAGTTGATACTGCGAGGATCGGGTTGTGGGGTGGTTCATACGGCGGTTACTTAACTGCGATGGGGCTCTCTCGAGCGTCTGATTTGTTTGCGGCGGGCGTTGATATGCACGGTGTGCACGACTGGAACATTGTCATTCGGAACTTTGTGCCCGCATATGATCCAGCCGCTAAGCCGGATGCAGCACGTTTGGCGTTTGAGTCGTCACCGCTGGCATCGATAAAGACATGGCACTCGCCGGTGCTTCTGATTCATGGTGACGATGATCGAAACGTACCCTTCAGCGAAACAGTGCATTTAGTGGAGGCGCTTCGGAGTCAAGGTGTGGAGTTTGAGCAGCTGATCTTTCCCGATGAGATTCACGATTTCCTGACACATTCTGACTGGCTCCGTGCATACCACGCATCGGTAGAGTTCTTTGATAAGCATTTAATGAAATAGAACCTTACAAGGACTGACGATCCAATTACAGCCAGGATCCAAATTCCACCAACGGCAGTTGGTGGATGTTTCAGATCCTTTCTACCACACTTCCGTGTGCGGGATTTGACACTCCGCGTCCCGCGTCTCCCCGCGTCCGTCCCAGTCACCTTCGCAATTCAACCTCAATCGGCCGTGCATCCTTGGCGTCATATCCTTCCGGCCAATTGGAAATGTTCACGCCATACAGCCAGTCACTCTCCGGCGTCACGGCAATTCGAATCGGCAACGGCAACCCACGCATCGCCTGCATACGTAACAGCAATCCAGTCATCTGCCACTCCTGGATGAATGGTTGACTGTCAGACTCAAAGGCAACCAGGCGAGATCCACAGTTCCAATCATTCACAAACAGCGTCACCCGAGTCTTAATGAAATCGCGTGCACCATCTACCGGTGCAACGGGCTGAATATGAGCACGAACAATGATCTCGCTCACTCGTCTTCGATCAGGCCTTTCAGGAACGATGTATTCGATGGAGCCGCTGCCCGAACCCCAGATATAACCCGGACCGCCGCCGACCTTCTCAAAGACTTCAGCCGAAGCCATTCCAGGCTTGAACTGGTAAAGCACCGACTTGTCATCGCGAAAAGTTATCTGTGGCCGTGTTTCCTCGGCACCGGCCGAGCGCCTCCATTCAAACTGTCGCGGGATTAAATGTTTCGAGGTGTCCAACAATCTCGATGGCGGTTCCGACGACTGCAGCGACGTGAAAATTTCCGACGCATGCTTGATTTCGCGAATGAGATCTCGATCTCGGTCCGTAGTGTAGTTCATGCCATAGCCACGTTTCGGATCCGGAGTTAGTATCCAGAACATTGCGCCTGCACTTCCGGCCCGTAGATTTGCGTCAAAAAAACCTTTGTACCAATCGATCTCCGACGAAGCGTTGTAGCCTTCGGGACCAATGCCAAATTCACCAAAGACCAGTGGCTTTCGAATTGACGCTGCGGCAGCCACGCGATTGTCAACGAACCCTCTAAGATCCGATGGAACTTCGACGAAACTGTCATGATCATCGCGTGGATACAGATGAACGTCGCAGTAGTCGATTGTTGGCAAGGCGTGATCGGCCAGCCACTCTCGTCGCTCCGCCGATGAACGATAACCCCAGTCGCCTGGCGCAATCATGTGATTCGGATCGAGTGACTTCAGATACGTGCTCATCTCACTTATCCACGCACGCCGTTCCGACCAACGACCAGTGATCACTTGTGCTTCATTCATCAACTCCCAACCAAAGATAGTTGGATCATCGCGGTACAAGACACCGGTCACCGAATTTCTGCGTGTTGCCAGCTTATTCAAATGTTCTCGATAGAGCCGGCGAGTTTCAGGATTCGAATAGAAGAGAATTGCTTTTTCGTTGTTGATGCCGAAAGGTCGACTGTCATCAGCAGCGTCGGTGATTCCCGCCCAGCGCAAGTATTGAGTGACGCCTCCAGTGTCGCGCCACCAGTTAGTCAGACACAGCTGGACGTGGATGTTATTTCTTGCTGCTTCGGCGATTACGTTGTCGAGGTGAACAAGTTCTTCTTCATTCCATTGATCAGGTGTGAAACGAAATGAGTGGTTGCGTGGCCAATCTGCGAAGTCAGCTATGGGTTTTACGTCGTTGGGTCCACCTTCGCCGAAAGCCCAGACACGAACCACCTTTATTCCCAACGTCGCGGCTTGTTTCAGCGTTTCGGACATACGCTGGCGATCTTCATCGCGATACATCACCGCGACGTTGGCGCCGACAAAACGAAACGGCTTGCCCTCCAGTACAAATCGTCCGTTACTCAGACGGACAAACTTGTTGCCGTTAGAATCGGATCCATTCGAAGGGACGAGCAAAAATAGAACCGCCGCGCTCCCTATCAGGGCCAGCGCGGCGATCGCCAAGAGTTTCTTATTCATCAAGATGTCAAATCGGTTCACAGAACAAACTATCGCGGGCTCGTCATTCTTACAAAACCCATGATCGCGCAAAACGCACCCAGAACGACAAACAGATTAAAGAAAGCCCCTACCCCTAAAGCCATGGTTAGGTCTACCGAGTTCTGGCTCATACCCAGGAACACGAAGACGCCAAATGCCAGGAAGTGCAGGTGATAAATGATCATGCAGACTGCAGCATAAGAAAACCAACGCGCCGACGGACCAAACGCGGGAGAACGCGCAAAGCCAAGCACAGCGGCTATCAGCCACGCTATGCCTCCTCCAATTAACAACAGAAGCGTGACCATGAAAAAGTAGGTCGGTTGTGTGGCTCGGAGTTGTTGTAGAAGGATCAGTAGAGGGACAGACATTAGTATGGAGTGTCTCCTTTAGTGGTGGGACTCGAGCAAAAAACGAGCGCCGCCTGCGCACGTGAGCCGCGTTCAGATTGTGCACAAACGGCGTCCAAGATAGTGTCGAGGGCCAAACGCAAGTCTTCAAGCGGAGGCGACCTTTCGCACTCTGCCATCGGCGTAACTTGCGCGCGCCTATTGAGTGATGTGGATCTCCTCTTCCTTGTTCACATGACCCAGGAAATAGATGAGGCCACAGACAAAAGCGACGGCCGCTAATCCAAGCGCGAGCCATCCAAAACTGTGACCACCCGCAGGATCCGTGAAGGTAACAAACTTGTAGAAGTAAAAGATCGCTCCGATGGCAGCCAAGATACCAACCACCACTGCCAAGATATCTTTCAGGCTTTTCATTTTGAAACCTCCGGCCAGCTAACTTAAATGATGAAGGTTATGGAAAAAGCCGCTTTTTCGGTTACTTATGATTCCGCATGTTAACGCCGCGCCAAGTCGAAATCAAGTGTGTGATCGGGCCTGACACGCTACTCGGATCCATGTTGGCTGAAAATACTTACGGACAACACTCAACGACATCAAAATGTTAAGAAGTCTTTTGTGCTGGTAACGAGGTCGTGAACCCTCAACCTAGTAGCCGCTCAACAAGATAATCCTTTTGTCTCCGGCTCGGCGTGTTACCTTCTCACGATCAAAATACTCAAGCAACGGAATCGCATATTTGCGAGACACTCCAGCGAGATCCTTGAACTCTGCGACGTCAATCAAACGTTCCGGTTCGTGTCGTGAGGCATAATCAAGTAACTTCGCCTTTAACTCGTCCAACACGCTACTGTGCATGAACATCTCATTCTGTACTCGAAGGATTACGCGTCCTTCAATAAGCAGTTGTAAGACCTTTCGCGCCTGAACACGTTGCGGCGCAGTCACCCCCGCGCGATCCAGAGCGTCATCAATCGACGGAGACTCAACACCCGCTCCCCTGTAAACCTGTTCAAGTTTCTCTCGTAAGCGCGAGTCTTTCTCCGATAGATCGACTGTATGACTGGTCGCTCGAACGATGTCTTTTTCTGCCACCAGTTGACCGCTTACTTCCAGTTTTTGAATCACTGCCGCAAACAACTCGGGTGGCGAGTGGGTGAACACCTTTTCACGCAGTGTCTCGCGCAGCATGCCACGCGCAAGAGGTTCGCGTTTGTGATGATTTTCTAACTCGCTTAAAACACCCTGGAATAGACGAGCAAGGCTGGACGGGGACAAGAGTAGTCCTCCCGCTTCAACAACACCGCCCTGTTGTATTGCTTGCGAAATGAGATCATTAATTACCTCCCGCTTCAAGCCAGTTGTGGCTA
>DATEXA010000516.1:0-2913 GCA_035257465.1 Pyrinomonadaceae bacterium
ACGGCGCATCCCACCGCCGAATGGACAGCAAGACAAATGGCTGAAGCGTTTCCGTGGGATAGTGCACCGCGTTATTTGTTGCATGATCGCGATAGTATTTACGGAGCAGCATTCCATCAGCGAGTGGGTGAGATGGGAATCTTGGAAGTGCTGACAGCACCGCGATCGCCATGGCAGAACGCGTACGCGGAACGCTTCATCGGCTCGCTACGACGGGAGTGTCTGGACCACATGATCATCTTCAATGAGGCTTCGCTGAGGCGCATTATAAAAACATACTTTGAATACTACGAGCACTCACGCACTCACTTGTCATTGGAGAAGGATGCGCCGACCTCACGAACTGTTCAGGCTTCAGAGTTGGGTAGAGTGAGTGAGCTACCGCAGGTAGGTGGGCTGCATTACCGCTATGAGCGACGTGCAGCCTGAGGTCCTCTCATTCCGAGAACGCGTATTGCTTCTTAGCCACGCGTGCGCTGATCATTACCACCGTATTACCGTTGACTATTTGAGTAATTGGACCAGGTAGCAATGTGAGGCGAGATCACCTCGTGTGAACTGAAACTGTCAGACTTCTCTTACAGAGCCGCCAGCCGAACGGAGTTTTTGGTAGCGACAACCCGTCGGCCCCCCAAGAGAGCGATGTCAGGCAGGCAGAAATAGACACCAAATTTTCAAAGGAAGGACGAGCTGAAGCCTCTCTCAGTTGATATTTTCCCCCGAGTGGATATTGGAGTCGGATTAATCCCAACGGATTCTAAGCGTAATTCCTGATGTCTATCTCTGGTACTTGTTTGGGTTGTTGTTGATTCATGCAGGAAGCAGACGGCGATTTTGACCATCAATTCTCGATCGGCGATGTTTGAGAACACACCGTGTACGATTTTCCCAACTTTGCTGGTGGCTTAAACGCATTCGATTGGCTGTCTCTTTTCAGATCGTCGCCTTCCATGAAATCTAACTCAGCGTCTATCTCAAGAAACCTTCCGGACGACTGGATTACCAACCTCTCAACTACGTTAGCCAGCTCTCGAACATTTCCAGGCCACGAGTAGTTGCACAACTTACTCATAGTTTCGGGTAATATAACCTTTAATTCTGTTTCGAATTTTGCGCATATCCTACCTAGAAAGAACTCGAGTAGCATCTGAATATCATCGACTCGTTCCCGAAGTGGTGGACTCGTGATGGGAAAAATACTCAGGCGATACCAAAGGTCTTCGCGAAAGTTGCCTTTCTGAATCTCTGCCCTGAGATTTCGATTCGTGGCTGCGATGATGCGAACGTCTACCCTGATGGTCTTGCTGCCCCCTACCCGTTCAAACTCACCCTCCTCAAGAACTCGCAATAGTTTAGCTTGCAGGTCCAAGGGGAACTCCCCAATTTCATCCAGGAAGAGTGTGCCTCCATTCGCCAGTTCAAACCTTCCAACTCTACGACTTACGGCCCCCGTAAAGGATCCTTTCTCATGGCCAAACAACTCAGTTTCGATCAGAGTACGAGACAATGCACCACAGTTAACCGTTACCAGTCGCCGATTTTTGCGCGGCCCCAGGTCGTGAATTGCACGAGCAATCAATTCCTTTCCAGTGCCTGTCTCGCCCATTACCAACACGGTCACGTTTGTTGAAGCCACCTGATTGATTTCAGCTTTAATCCTCCTGATTGCCTTGCTTCGGCCCACAATTGCGCCGCACTCGCCATTCAATCCATGATTGGCGAACTCTGTGTCTTCTTTTTTGAACCGACTGTCCTTTTGGTCCATTCAAATGTACCTCTAGATATGGTCGCCAATCTGACACTGCTTTTGAGAAGGGCTCCTGACAATCGCCCGCGTAATGATCAATGCAGGATGTCCTTGGTGCTGGTAACGAGAACGCAGGTGCAGCCGGTCTCACTCCAGACCCGTTCATCACTTTCGCCGGGTGCGCCGTAGTTATAGTCGCCAGGCACGAGCTTGCGTTCATCAATCCACAGCTCGCCGTCGAGCAAATGCAGCTCTTCTACGGCTGCATGCGTATGCGGAGGGTACCTTGCGCCAGGCGCAAGCCTTACCAGCATGCTTACCCGATGCCTTTCCATGTCACTCGCGAGCAGTTTGCATTCGATCCCGGGTGCGACTTGTTTCCATTCCGGTTCAGACCACTGCTGTGCTGTCGGCAGCACTGGTTGCTTGCCGGTCTCCTCGGCAATGCGAAACGCCAGACGCCACTGCAGCGATACAGTCGGACGCAAAACATCGGTAGGCCAGCAAACCAACTGATCGATCACCGGGCGCAGGCTCTCCACCTCGCGCTGGCAGTCGGGACACGAGGCGATATGCGCTTCGGCTGCGGCAACCTCGCTCATTGGTAAAGCCTGCAAGACATAGGCGCACGCCGGCTCGGCGCTTCCACAATCATTCAGGTTTGAGTTCCAAGTCATAGGTTATTCCACACCCAGACATCCCTGACATTAAATCTGCATTTAAGGAGCAACACGAAGAGCACGATATCCATAGACTGGAACCAGGAAGTCAGTCAGCTGACCGCTGCCCTCGAATTCATCCATTGTGAAATGCAGAGGGAATGCGGGTTTTGCATACCCTATAAAATAAAACGTCAAACGCTAGCTTTTGGATTGGGACGAGGTAGTAGCGGTGAAAGTAGCGGCTCTCAGGCCGGTTGGAGACACTCCCGATCACGTCTCGAGACGACGGCCACCACAGGTGATCATTCGCCAGAGGGGCTTCGGCGGAGGATATCATTGGTGCTGGTAATGAGAACGCAGGTGCAGCCGATCTTACTCCACACCCGTTCATCACCGCCGCCGGGCGCGCCATAGTAATATTCGCCAGGCAGGAGCTTGCGTTCGTCGATCCACAACTCGCCGTCGAGCAAATGCAGCTCTTCTGCGGCTGCATGCGTATGCGGA
>DATEXA010000517.1:0-10466 GCA_035257465.1 Pyrinomonadaceae bacterium
GCATCCTGGCACGCGTCCGGATAGACGACCGCACCATGAGAAGTAGTGAGCAGGCGACAGAGTTCATGGTCGTCGGAGATTAGCAACCCATCTGGCTAACTTCAATGATTACAGTGGTGACGGAGTTTTTGGTAGGGACAAGAAGCTGTCGGAACTAAAGCAAGATCCACCTGAGCTGCGCAACGTGATAAGACGCCGCGACGTGTTGTACCAAGATTACCAACGCCAAGGCGATCAGCTGCGCCTCAAAAGAAAGCCAATTACAACCTCGCGAATTTGAGGACGAGGCCTACAAGGTCACTCAGCTGGGCGAAGAGTTTACTCGTTTGAGTGACGAGATCGCCCGCCTGGGAGACCAGCACAAAGCACGGATCGCTTTTGATTCCGGCGCTTTCGTCGAATCGCTCTCTCAAGGAATTGAGACCCCGCCCCCCTTTATTTTTTCCGCACATCAACGTGATACCCTCAAAACCATAAAAGTCCAGGGGACCATGTACTCTGGCAATAGTTCCATCAAGTATTCGGGCACCTCTTTGCTGCGCGCATGTCCTTGTTGTTTTAGACGGACTGACGCACCACCGAGGCGGTAGCCCTAGCGCAACCATCGTGAAGCTAACCTGACGCCAAGCGATTCATCAGCCAACCGAGCACCGTGCCTTCAGAAACGTACCGGGCACGCTCGTCAGCAGTCAGTTCACGCGAAGTTTTGGCGGAAACAAGTCGGAGCAATTCAGGCAGCGGCACGCAAGCTTCACACTCGTACTGCCGCATGGTGCCATCTCCGCCGCCCGCAAAGGCAAAGATCGCTTTGCCATCATTTGCAAATGAAATCGTTTCCACGGACCAACTCGCCGAACGATAACTCAAAAGCTGGCGACCAGTCTTAGCATCCCATAGAAATACCGAATCGCCGTCCTCAGGGGGCATTTTCGCGTGCTGGTAGCCACTTCCCGTCAACAGCGATTGCCCGTCGCGGCTGAACGCACCGCTATAAACCTCATCGATGTGACCTTCGAGCGTTTGAATTCGCTTATATGAGTTGAGATCCCAAACTTGCGGGAACATGTCGCCGGTAACCAGTAGCAGACTGCCGTCTGCGTTCAGCGCCAGTCCTTCTACATCGCCCTCTTCATCGAGCTGCGTTTGCAAAAGTATTGCCCCGGATTTTCTCTCTCTCACGCGAGCCCAGCTATCCTCTGCAATGACGACTCGCTCTCCGTCGGGGTGAAACATAATGCGATGCACTTGTTTCTCCGTCGCTTGCCATTCGCCAAGTAGTTTGCCGTCGGTCGTACTCCAAAACCGCACTGTTCCGTTCTTGCTCCCTGTGGCCAGGTGGGTACCGGTCGAATCAAAACCGATGGCAGTTGTATCGGCAGAGGAAGAGTCTAGTTTTATTTTTGGGGCGCCAGTCTGAGCATTCCAAAGCCCCACCACTCCTTCCGCAGGAGCGATCGCAACGAGTGATTTTGATGGGTTGAGTGCCATGCATTGTATCTCGGCTGGGGACTGTTGAAGTGTCGCTTTCACTTGACCTTCTGCTGCATTCCAGACGCTAACGGATCCTGTTTTAGTTGCAGCTAACACCAACTCGCCATCGTCACTCACGACCGTCTTTGCTGCGGGAAAACTCTGCGCGGGCTGCCACATTTGACGGTCCCACACGCGCACAGTGCCATCTGTGTGTGTGGTCAAAAAATGCCTGCTGTCCGCTGCGAAGGCAACATCAAAAGCCTCATCGCCTTTTCCTCCCAAAGTCACGAGGCAGCGCATGGTCTCCGTGTCCCATAAACACGCGGTGCCATCCGCTGCCGTGAGCATTACCTTGCCATCGGGGCTGAATTTGATCGAATAGATGTAGTTGCCATACCTACGCTGGGAACTCAACATGCGGACCTGCTCGCCCGTTTCGACATTCCATCTTTGCAAGGAGCCTTCGCGGTCACCAGCCACTAACGTTTTCGAATCAGGACTAAATGCGACGTAAGTTATCCAGTTAAGGTCGAACCCTTCCTCAAAGGCCCTGACCAGACTTCCTGATTGAGCGTCCCTTAACTCGAAAACGTTAGCATCCTTTCGCTGCGCAACAACGAAGCGGCCATCCGGGCTGAAGCCACTTCCAGTACGAAACACACTCTCAGGAATTTTCGCCAGTGTTTCTCCCGAGCTCGCCTGAACGATAAGGCCTTTAGATAACTCGCCGTCAGCCAAAAGAAGCAGCAAACTTCCATCCCTGCTGATGTCCCGAATCTCATACCCTTGTGGCAGCGTCGCCTTAACGTTACGTTCTTTGAGGGACGGGAGAGTCCATTGCCGGATCTTGTCTTCCTGCACCGTGGTCATAACAGTGCCATCACGACTAATCCGCACGTTCGTTCCCGGCAAGGGAGGTAATGCCCTCCAAGTCTTGGCGTCGTAGAGTGTGAAAGTGCTCTCATCGGCGACCGGAATTGCAACTACGGAGTGGTCGGCCGATTCACCCATTATGAGTTCTTCGTCGCCCACATCGGCCGGCAGTTCGGCTACACGTTGCCCTGTAGCGACATCCCAAACTGACGCTGGCTTACCGCGCTCTGCGGCAACAACAATATTGGAGCTGACGAATTTTGCCACGGGAATTCGACCAGCTGGTGAGTGATGGATCATTCGTTGCGGATTTCGTACGAACGCCAGCCGCAAAGCATATTCCGCCTGATCATCTACTTTGTATTTCAGTGCTTCTCGAGCTAACAACAGAGCGAGTTCAGGATTGGTTGGCAACACAGCCTCCGATTGCGCGCTTAACGCGCGTGCTGTGGCCAGCATGCTTTGTTGGGTAGCGAAGTACGCGGCCAGCAAGGCAGCCACAAATAACGCCGCCAAGGTAACAGCTCCGGACCATGCAATTCGCCTTGTGCGCCGGTATTGCCGGATGTCGTCACCATCGAGCTCGTCCTTGGCCCGGTTGAGCAGCGTAGCGGCAAGATCGAGAAGGGCAGTACGAAATTGAGCATGCCGTATCGACAACTGGTCCACCTTCCTGGCCCAGCGAAGGTCGGTGTATAGTGGCTCCTCCGCAAATACCTTTGATACCTGACGAGACATCGCGGTCGTCATGGCCCAATCGAGATCTTGTTGCGCGTTATCCCACGCGATCTCGCCCTCGGTAAGTATGATGAGAAAGCTTTGGTAGGATCGATTTTTCAACCACCAAGCAACTTCCTTTTGGACCCACGGTGATTTTGCGGCGGTGGGTGAGGCGAGATACACGAAAAATTCGGCGTCCTTCAATGCGGACTCGATCGACGTCCAGAGTCCTGGACTGGTGGCGAGATTCGTCTGGTCGCGAAACACGCGCATGGTGCGGAGCCGGTACCAGGGCTTCGCGATGCGATGGAGGGCACGTTGAATGGCCGGAGCCAGTTTACCGTCGGCTGCGTGGCTGTAGGAGATGAACGCCTTATAGCGCATTTGGTCGCACTAGTGCGATCGATTCAGTGCAACAACTCTCTAGTTCGCAGCACCGCTGTCGAAAACAAACGGATGTCAGGATTCGCAGACTTCAGAACAGTCCTGTTAATAATGCAAATCCTGACAACACCTGTCCAGCTCTAACTCCCTGCTTTGATGTCCTAGGCTCACAATGTACTAAGGTCGCGAATGTATAGCCGCCCATTAGCAATCACTTGATACGCAAATGCGCCCTTCGGATACTGGCCCACCTGTTTTTCTTAGGCTGATTCGGCGGAGCCGAATCTACCCTTTCTGCAAAATGCTTCCGGGTTCACTTCGGCCGACGCGATCTCCATTATGAAATGAAAAATATAAGAGCGGGATGAGAGTGGTGCCGAGGGCGGCGTCTTGGTTGAGATCCCGTACTTCTGACAGGCTTGCTCATCAGTTTGATTACACGGCGTCAATTAATACTTCCTTATTCAGTGCGGTCATTTGATAACTCTGTTCTTGGTGGTCTCTTTGTCTGGCTCGTGCTCCCAGCGTAAAACGTCCCGGTATGATCGGCTAGTCACCCGATCACAGTGCTTGTCGTAGCTATTTATTTGATGAGAATCATTACTGTCAACTACAAAATCGTTACTATAGTGCTGTTTTCGAACAATGGATTATCGCTCCGTTGTCTGCTCCGTTGATCAGGTTGTAGTGACTCTTGTAGTCATTTTCTTTTTGACCTGGCCAGACGTAATTTTCTGACGGCTGAGTTTCCTAGGTTTTTGCCACTACGTCTGATTCTGTCAATTACATTCACTTAAGGAATTGGCGATATGAGGGACTTAAAATCCGTTGTCCGAAAGGACTTGCGGGTTCGACTCCCGCCCTCGGCACCACTCTCAACGTTTCTGCTACAACAGCTTACATTGTTCCCCGAAATGGACGGATTTGCGCGCGATGAGGGAAAGATGTCCCAACAGATTTGAGGGAATGACCACGTCTCTGCGCTTGTCGCCCTTCGCATAGGCTGGGATCAAGATGCGTGTTAGCTCCCTGCAGTGAGTACCCAAGAAAAACCCTGCCTCTAGAACTGCGTTGTGCTAACTTGGATTTGGTTTGGAGAAATAGCCTTCAGTTATGGCACAATTTCTGGCGCTCTTACCTCGCAAAGCATTGTTTTAACCCTAAATTGCCTAATTGCAACCATGCATGAGACAAGGAAGCCTTGTTCGTTGCTCGCTCGAAATTTGAGAGCTAGAACCACGAGTGCCTCTCTAGATCTCGTCCGCATTCAACTCACCAGTCGCATCAAGGATCTGATATGACGAACGCCATTGGTCTGAAGAAAACAACGTCGCGTGTTGTGCGGGTTTTCGTGTCTTCCACTTTCCGCGACATGCATGCCGAACGTGATCGTCTCAACCGCTTTGTATTTCCGGAGCTGCGTAGCCGCTGTGCAAAACTTGGGGCAGATTTCCTGGGTATTGATCTGCGCTGGGGAGTTACCGCCGAAGAATCCCGACGCCGTGGAAGCTTGAGTGTCTGTCTTGATGAGATTGACCGTGCGAGACCTTTTTTTATCGGCTTACTGGGAGAGCGATACGGTTGGGTACCACCTCCTGACCAACTGGATGTTTCAACTTTCGAAGAAATTCGTCACTCGGCGACTCCAGAAGATGCGAGCCTATTAACTACCTGGTACGTGCTGGATGAAACTCTTGATGCCCCGGTCTATCACTTGTCAGCGGACACAACGATGCCGGACGATGTACTCAGTCGACTTCTCGTTTGTTTTGAGTCGGCAGATATTCCGGGCGCAGGTCAATCAATAACTGAACGCGAGTTTCATTACGGCGCACTTACCTCTCCTTCGCCATACAAAGCTTTTTTCTATCTACGTCGCGGAGAATTCCTGGACAATGTTCACTTCCCGTCGTCGTTTCGCTCTGTTTTTGTGGAGGCTGACCCTGACCGGCGAAAGAAGCTTGATCAATTGAAGGCTGTCATACGATCGAGTCAAACCGTTGATGATTACGACGTTCAATACGCTGGGCTTCAGGTTGATTTGAACCTTCTGAAATTCCGACTATCTCGTGCGGACCAAAAGAGGTTTCGCGACGGCGTGGTCCAGCCCGACGAATGGTCTAAGGTCAGTAAGTATTTTCAGCTATCGCTACTTGAGCATGGAACAATAAGACTTAAAGGATTAGACGCGTGGGGTGATTCTATTCTCCAAAAATTGTGGAGTGCTATTGAAGAGGAACACCAAAAGAGAACGTCACGAACTCGCGTCCGCCGGCCCGTTTGTTACGATGCACAAGAGTTGTTCCTGCAGGACCGCACGCGACTCTTTATCGGACGTGAGGACACGCTCGCTAAGATGTTTAGATACCTGGACGACGGCAAAGCAAATACCCCTCTCGTAGTCACAGGTCAGGCGGGTTCAGGTAAGTCAGCTTTGCTTGCTGAATTTGCCGTTCGAGCCAGGAAGCGCATGAATGCTATGGTGCTTCCGTTCTTCATAGGCGCGAGTGCTGCCTCAACTGATTTGATTAGCGGTCTGCGGTCAATAGTCGAAAAACTACGAGTATCGTTGCGACTTCAAATTCCTGTTCCTTCAAAGCCTGAAGAGCTCCGCCTCTTACTCCATCGTGTAATTAAAGCCCTCAGCTCCCGAAAGCGATTGATCCTCTTAATCGATGCACTCGACCAACTAGATCCGAGCTCGGAAAGTCACCAATTGGATTGGCTTCCGATGAAGTTGCCGCGCAACGTACGACTCATCGTTAGCACTCTTCCAGGTAAAACACTTGATAGTTTGCGAGAACAACTGAAAGCAGAATCCATAGTCACCTTGTTGCCACTTTCGGAGAATGATCGAAGACAGTTAGTCAGCCGCCTTTTGCAAGAGCGTGGCAAAAAGCTAACTGACGAGCAGGTCAATGAATTACTCAACATCCGACGACGTCCCGACGCCGCATTGCCGTTATATCTTCGCGTTGCCTTAGAGGAACTCAGTCTCTTTGGTGACTACGCGTCTATTTCAGCCAGAATCAACGAACTACCAACCACTTTGGCAAACCTATTTGCTCAAGTGCTCATTCGGCTTGAAGCCGACCATGGTCGTGAACTCGTCGAATGCGTGCTTCGCTGGCTTGGAGTTTCGCGAGCCGGTCTCACAGAGGGAGAAATACTTGATCTGTTGAGCATAGTCATGCCGAACTCCACCAGTCTTGATTGGATTCATTTCTACCGAGCCTTGGCCTTCTATTTACAGCCAAAAGACGAGTCGTCAGGTGAGGGGCTAATTGGTTTTTATCACCAACAACTCCGTCTGGCAGCGAACCGACGTTATCTGGCGATTCATCGGAAGAAGAAATCAAGCAGAGCGTTTCGTCGGACCAACCAAGAAGTAGCGCGTTACTTTGAAGGACTGGCGCGCGTTGCATCCACTTGGAACTCTGAGCAGCGGCGCGCTTTGAGTGAAATCGTCTATCACCAGACTCAAGCCGAGTTGTGGAATGAAGTTGAAAGCACCCTGTGCGACCTTGGATTCGCTGAAGCCAAGTGCCGGGCGGGAATGACTTTCGAACTCGGTGCAGATTTTTCCAAGGCAATTCAAACATTGCCCGAAGCTCAGGCGGAAGCGATTGAAACCGCGATGAACGGCGAGAACGCCCAAAAGTACGCGAGTGAACTTGCAACTTACGCGCGTGCCTGCAAGCAAGTGTTGGATCGTTCCGCCGCTCATCAGGAGACGCTTGAGGACTTGAAGTACATTTCTCTGCCGACTGCCCCCCAGGCGTCGCTCTGGTTGTCCACTTCGAAACCGAACACACCACCAAAAACCCATGGGCGCCTCGCGAATCTACGAGCGTTTGCTGCGTTTGTTGCTGCGGAGAATCAAAGTCTGGATCGGTGGCGCTTGCAATCAGATTTTTGCCTACAACAAGCTCACAACGATTTTGACGCTGGACCAGTTGGAAGAGCTGCGGACGAAGTACTTAAGTCGCGCAATATAAGACCGTTCTCACTGCTCTGTCGTCCAAAGTATCGCGCGCAATTCGATCCGGAACCAATCATCTTAAGAACACTGACTGCGGGGTCCGGCGACACGAGCGATATGGGTCAAGATACGTCCGGCGTAGCAGCATCGGCCGACGGTACTACGGCAGTTTCAACCTTCAAGACCATCATGAATGTTTGGGATCTCGTTAGTGGAAGGCGGCTGCGAATTCTCGACGACGATTCGGGCTGGGTCCAAGCAGTCGCGATGACACCGGACGGTCGCAGGTTAGTTTCCGGTAGCGGCGATAATATTGTTCGACTTTGGGACGTCTCCACGGGCACTTGCTTGAGCCGATTGAATGGACATGAGGGTCGGCCAATGACAGTCGCGATTTCTGCGAGCGGAGAGCTCGCCGTTTCTGCCGGTCAAGATGGCGCCGTGCGAGTCTGGGACCTTGAAAGAGGCGTTAGTCTTAGCGTTTTAAGAGGACACACGGATCAAATTGAAAGCGTCATTCTATCGCATGATTGTCGTTGGGCCATATCCGGGAGCAACGATACGACAATACGACTTTGGGATCTGGCTGCGAAAGAATCCATTGCCGTAATTCGTCCACGGCGAGGCCCAGTCAAAGCTCTGGCTTCTACTCCGGATCTTCGACTGCTCGTTATTGCCACCGAGGGTGCGTGCCAAACATGGAACTTGGTCACGCGATCCAAGCTGAACACTCTTAATTCAGTCGAAGGTCCGCGGACGATGCAAGCCGAGGCGCTTGCTGTCTCGGCCGACGGCAGCATGGTTGCCTTAGGGCACTTTGGGACGGTCACGTTCTGTGATATCGAGACCGGGAGTAGTGTTCATCAGTTATGGCCCCCTGCCGGCAGTGTTCCTGCCATTACGCAACTCGCATTAACGGCCGACACTCGCAAGGTAATAACGGTCTCCTATGATGGCACAGTCCAAGTCTGGGACGCTGGTCGTGGCTGGCATGCCCCAACTGAGGATGAAAGCTCTTCTACAGGTAACGTTGATCAAGTCGCATTCAGAAGCGATGGCCGCATCGCAGCGTCATGCCATGATGAGGGTGTTGTCCTATCGCATGACGTAAAAACCGGCAGTCAGGCTTACTCAGAGCCGAGACAAGCGGACCATCCAAACGCGATTGCGATCACACCCGATGGCTCGCGCACATTGATTGCGACACATCGGCACTTCAACATTTATAAAGTCTCGCAAGGATTCCTCTCCAAACCGACAGCGCTTAAGGGTTACACAGGGCCGGTCTATGCCTTAACGATTTCAGCTGACGGAAGTACAGCGGTGTCAGGCGCTCAGTTCTCCAGGGATCAAAAAATAAGAGTTTGGGACCTAATCACGGGTCGACGTCGCAGTCTCCTGAGTGGTCACCGGTCCGGGGTGAAAGCAGCGGTACTAGCTACGGATTGCCGGCTTCTACTTTCTGCGGGTGACGACGAATTCGGGAAAATACATCGACCCCTTATGAGTTGGAATCTGGCCACTCAAACGCGCTTAAGAGTCTTTAAGGCAACCACTGATTCAATTGAGGTACTAGCTCTTTCCGAGGATGGACAATATGCAGTTTCAGGAGGTCTTGAGGCAACGGTAAGTGTATGGTCGGTGCGAAGTGGAGTCGAGTTAAGAAAACTCGAGGGTCATTCGGACGAGATCACAGGAGTAAGCATAACCGCCGACATTCGATACGTTGTCTCGGCTAGTCGCGACCGAACTGTTCGGGTTTGGGATTTGCTTAGTGGAGAATGTCTTTCTGTTTGCGTCCAGCCATTTGTAGTGCTTTCACTCGCAATGCGAGGCCAGCATGTAATTATTGGTGGACAAGCGGGGAATGTGCGACTGCTCGACCTTGTTGAATGGTCCAACGAGCCCCGCGTCACGACCCCAGTTCGGATCTACGATTTTGTTCGTGGTGACTGGGCCAAAAACGTTGTTGCGTTTTGTGGTTGGTGTGATCGGTCTCTAAAGCCTCCTGCAAACATACTCAAAACTATCGAACAACTTTCAGCCGTGCTCAGGTCCCACCAGGCACCCTGTCTGGCGTTGGACCAGAAAGCTTTCGTCGACTCAAGACTTGAAAGCACCTGCGTCTATTGCAAAAAGCCGATCCGCTTTAACCCTTTCATACTTGATAACAGTGGGAGCTTATAGAAGTCGCCCATTCGATTAAGGCGTACTTTGGCTGGTTCTATTCTGGCAGTTCTTTCGCGAAGTAAGAGAGATGGAGCTAAGATGGTGGCGGGATGTGTTGATACGAAACCAGACGAAGTGATATTTTGACGACCGCTTCGCGCGTAAATACTGGTTCGTATCGTTTGGTAAGACTAGGTAGTGCTGCTTTCATTGGACTTAAAATCCGTTGTGTGGAGGGTCCGCATTTCTCAAATCGATAAAGCGGTTGGTAAGGGCAGGGATCAAATGGCAACACTTCGCCTTATTCCTTTCGAGAGCTGGAGCACTCGTGGGATCGAGCGTTCAAAGCGGCTGTCCCTACCAAAAACTCCATTCGAATTAACATCATTGAACTTAGCAGCTTGGTGACTGAAGGTAGCGTTCTGCTTGCTAACCGTACCGACGACCGAGTTCCAGGCAGCTGTTATTATCAAAGACTACGTCCGACTATTAAATTTTTGATCTTTAGCAATTTCAGCTGTTAACTGTTCAACACAAATCCTTATTATTTATCCAGCGGATTGGGAAGCGTTTATAGAGCAGACCGTGGGAGTATTGCTCCCAACAACTACCGGAACAGATGCGCGGTGACACTTTAAAAAGCTGAGTACTTTTGAATGTTTGATTAGAACGAGGGCGGAGTTTTTAGGAAAAACTACAGCAACTTTACAACAACTCGTCGCGAGCTCGATTTTCTAATTTGTTGTAAGTCTTTGAATTAATTGAGGATATTGGTAGCGGGGGGCGGGATCGAACCGCCGACCTTGGGGTTATGAATCCCTAGTTCAGCATTGAAGTTTCTTTCATTTCTCACAAAACACTATAA
>DATEXA010000518.1:0-9587 GCA_035257465.1 Pyrinomonadaceae bacterium
GCCGGTATCTTCCACACGCAGCAGTCAAGATTATGGAGGAAAAAATAATGTATGACCCGACGTTCGATGTTACACTTATCATCACTTGTTCGAGGCCCGATACCTTAGTCAAACTCCTCCTTCTCAAGGCGTTTCTCTAAACTCTTCAAGGATGTCGAGAGGCGTCCGCCTGAAACTATCGAGAGTTTTGTCATGGGCCCCCTACTTTCTCCCCGGGAGTCTACAACTCCTTCAGTCAATCATTCTCTGCAGCTGTTTCGCAGGGCGCCGCGTTCATCTTGCGGACCGCTTCGTCTCATCCTGAGTTCACTCCTGTTACTCGGCTGCTTGGCGTTGTTCTCGACGCAGGCTAGCTATGGCCAGGTGCAAACGAAGCGCGTTCTGATTCTCACGGGTTATGATCCCAGTCACCCTGCGGTTTCAATAATTCTGCAGAACATCACATCGACGATTAGATCAGGTTCAAAGGACCGTGTCGAATTCTTCTATGAGTTTCAGGAAAACATTCGAATTCCGAACTCAAAGTATGAGAACGAGATGGTGGGTTATCTTCAGCGGAAGTATGAGGGCGAGAATATTTCGCTGGTTCTGACGTTGGGTGCACCTGCCTTGAAATTCCTATTGGATCATGAGTCAGAGGTTTTCTCACAGGTTCCAAAAATCTATTACTTCCACGATCAGCGCGAAGAAATAGCTCGCAGCTTATGGCCCAGAGTAACGGGGGTCTGGGCAAACCTGGAATTAAGTAAGGACCTCGAGATGGTGCTTGATCTTCAGCCCGACACGCGAAGTATTGTCGTCGTGTCAGGTGATTCCGCACAGGACAAATTCCTACGCGATGAGGCTCAAATTGCATTTCGCGACTATCAAGATCGCTTACGATTCACCTATCTTACCGATCTCACCATTGAGGAATTGAGAAGCAATATCGCTGCCTTACCGCCACACACCGTTGTTATTTATCTTTCTTTCTTTGCCGACAGGATGGGCAATAGTTTCTCGGGACCCGAGGCGCTTTCAGTCGTTGCGCCAACTTCGAGCGCGCCCATCTATGGAATCTCTGAGACCTACATGGGGGCTGGGATCGTCGGAGGCGCCCTATTAGATTTTGAATTACTCGGAAAGACTACCGGCCAGTTAGCCCTTCGCATTATGGGTGGGGAAAAACCTGAGAATATTGCACCTCAAACTGTTCCTACCGTCGCGCGTTTTGATTTCCGACAACTTCAGCGATGGAGATTAACCGAGCGGAAACTTCCGGCAAACGCCATCGTAGAGTTCCAAACGCCTACGCTATGGGCTCTCTATAAATGGTACCTCCTGGTCGCCGTGGCAGCTTTTCTCTTGCAGGTATTTCTAATTGTTAGCTTATTGATCAACAGGAATCGACGACATAAGACTGAATTAGAGAGTCATCGCTTAGCTCATCTCGCCGAAACAGAGCACAAGCGGCTTGACGAATTAGTCTCAAACGTACCGGGAGTTGTTTGGGAAACTCGAATTGATCCGGCGACTGGCGAACTCAAGACAACCTTTGTTAGTGACCACGTCAAGAAGATGTTGGGCTATACGGCAGATGAATGGATATCGACACCTGGTTTTGGGCTCAAGCTAGTGCATGAACTCGATCGAGAAATGGTTGCAAGCGAATTAGAAAGGATCGTTTCACAAGGAGAGGAGAGGATTCTTCAATTTCGCTGGCTTACGAGGGAAGGACGCACGGTCTCCGTCGAAGCCCACCTGGCTCCGATCATTGATGACGATGGGAAGACCGTTGGGGTTCGCGGAGTCACGCTTGACATAACTGAACAGCAATCATCTGAGGAGGCACGCAGGCAAAGCGAAGAGAGAAATCGTGCGCTGCTGCAAGCCGTTCCAGACCTAATGTTTCTACAAACACGTGACGGGGTTTATCTCGATTATCACGCTAAAGACCCCAAAGCTCTGGCGCTCCCGTCCAATGCTTTCATCGGAAAGAACATGCGCGAGGTTTTGCCCCCACACCTGGCCGAGGGGTTTCTAAAACGTTTTAAGAGAGCAGAGACAGGCGAGCCTCAGATCATGGAGTACGACCTTGAGGCCAATGGAAGTCACGGCTGGTTTGAAGCTCGTATCGTCCGAACAGGTGACAACATTCTAAGCATGGTGCGTGATGTCAGTGCGCGCAAACTTTCAGAAATTGCGCTCACCCAAAATGAGGCGCAACTCGCCAGGATCATCGGGTCGGCGATGGATGCCATTATTACAGTCGATAAGAACCATAAAGTTGTCGTTTTCAATGCCGCAGCTGAAAGACTCTTTCTTTGTTCGGCAGCGGACGCTTTAAGTCAACCACTCGAGCGATTCCTTCCTGAACGTTTCCGTAACGAGCACTACATCAATACCCGTTTATTTGGCGAGAATGAGGCAAACCCTGACACGATGAGCCTGCGTGGGGACTTGTACGGTCTCAGAACTTCTGGAGAAGAATTCCCTATTGAAGCGTCAATCTCATACATAGATTTGAACGGTCAGCAGTTTTATACAGTAATCATTCGCGATATTACTGAGCGCAAACGCGCTGTTGACGAATTGCGACTCAGCGAAGAACGCTTCGCCAAGGCTTTTAGATCCAACCCTCAGCCTATGTCGTTAACGACTATTACCGATGGTCGATATCTGGACGTCAACGATAGCTTTCTTCAGATGAGTGGTTACACCCGCGCAGAAGTTATTGGTCATACATCCCTGGAACTGAATATCTGGGAAACACCCGAGGCTCGCGTTCACTTTGTGGGTCAATTAACTAGTGTAGGGTCTGTCGTGAATTTGGAAACAAAATTCCGGACGAAACGAGGATCTTTGCGGGTTCTGCTGTCATCAGCTGAGCAATTGGACATTGCCGGTCAGCAGTGTTTGCTTGTGGCCTCAAGCGATGTCACTGAACGTGTTCTAGCTCAACAAGCGTTAGGCGAAACCGAAGCGCGCTTTCGTATTCTGGCCGACAGTTCACCGGTGCTGATCTGGATCTATGGTCTGGAAGGCTGTGAGTTCGTTAACCGGAGCTATCTCGAGTTTGTGGGTCGCCCGATTGATGAGTTGCTCGGTATGAATTGGTGTACTGCAGTCCATCCAGACGATCTGGAGTCGTATCTCGCCAACTACAGTCAGTCATTTCAGAAGCGCGTTTCCTTCGAGGATCAGATGCGTTTCAGGCGCGCCGACGGTGAATACCGTTGGTTTAAATCTATAGGTGTGCCGCGTTTCACGCCCGACGGAACTTTTCTCGGTTACGTTGGATCGTCTGTGGATGTGAGCGACCTCAAGAATTCTGAAGAGGCTTTACGTGAAAGCGAAGAACGATTTAGAAACATGGCTGATACTGCTCCCGTTATGATTTGGATTGCGGACGATAACAGAGAGACCACCTATCTAAATAATCAATGGCTTGATTTCACTGGACGCAGACTGGACGAAGAACTTGGTGATGGCTGGTCAAAGGGCGTTCATCCTGAGGATTACGAACATTGTCTGCAAACGTACTCACTCAACTTTGACCAACGAAAACCTTTTGAACTCGAGTACCGGCACCGTAGACATGACGGCCAGTACCGCTGGATCTATGCTGCAGGTAAACCACGGTTTTCGGCTGAGGGTATGTTTCTAGGATATATCGGTTCGGCAGTGGATATGACCGAGCGAAAAGAATCCGAAGTGGCTTTGCAGAAAGCACACGAAGAATTGAAACGGCTAAAAAATCAATTGGAGGCTGAGAACATCTATCTCCAGGAGGAACTGCTATCGGACAACACGACCGGTGAGATCGTGGGCCATAGCAGTGAGATTAAATACGTCCTTTTCAAAGTTACACAGGTAGCTCGCACCGATTCGATTGTGCTAATAACTGGCGAAACAGGTGTCGGCAAGGAGCTTATCGCTCGTGCGATTCACGCCGAGAGTCTGCGTAAGGATCGACCTCTTATCAAGGTCAACTGTGGAGCATTGGCACCTACTTTGATCGAGAGCGAATTGTTCGGACATGAGAAAGGGGCTTTTACAGGAGCGAGTAATCGAAAGTTAGGTCGCTTCGAACTAGCAAACGGCGGCACTATCTTTCTCGATGAGATCGGAGAGCTTCCCCTCGAGTTACAGGTAAAACTCCTGCGTGTCATACAGGAGAACGAGTTTGAGAGGTTGGGTGGCACTAAAACCTTAAAAGTCGACGCCCGGGTAATCGCGGCAACGAACCGCAATCTCAAACAAGAAGTTGAGATGGGAGAATTTCGAGAAGATCTTTGGTACCGCCTGAATGTGTATCCGATAAACGTGCCTTCGCTACGTCAACGGAAGGACGATATACCCCTCCTCGTGGAGCATTTCGTAAGCCGTTTCGCAAAAAAGGCCGGCAAGACGATCTCTGAAATTTCCCCTCGCGCCATGCAAATGTTGCAAGCTCATTCATGGCCGGGAAATGTGAGAGAACTTGCCAACGTTATTGAACGGGCAGTCATACATACATCGGGAAGTGTCTTGCAACTAGTCGATCGGTTTGCACCAGTCAGAGAAGAAGACACTTCTTCGCTGCAAACACTCGAAGATCTTGAACACGACTACATTGTGCGCACGTTAGAAAACACCGGCTGGAGAATTGAAGGCCAATACGGTGCGGCGAAGATTCTAGGATTGAATCCGAGTACTCTTCGCACACGAATGCTGAAGCTCGGAATACAGCGGCGACGCGCTACGAATGTTGGAAATGGCGGACCCCGAAATACTACTGATATGTGATAGAGAGCTGTTTTTCTCTCACTGCGGGGTTACGCGGATCCCGCGAAATACAGTGGCAAAATAAAGCAGGCTGCCCATCTCAACCCTCCTACAGGAACTCTAAACCCCTCATAACAAAGGGCGAACAATAACTGCGCGCTGACGATGATCTGTTGGTGAACGCCAATTGCTATAGAAAAGATACCAAGATCAGCCAACTCGTTTCGCAGGAAGGTCTTTTTACCGGACATTTTGGCAGGTAACAAACGTTCGGAAAGTGTGGCCGATGTTGAGGGAGCTGTGTCTTTGGATCCAAGCAATTCAAAAGCATTCTATTCAGGCGCGATTAAGGTTTGAGCATTTTGGAAGTGTCGATACACCCCCAAGTGAATAACCACTAAACCGCAGGTGGGCGTAGGGAAGAATGTGAAGCCTGCCAAATAACGGACAAACAGTATGTTAATTAAGTCCCAAACCAGGATGCTCTCCGCACGACCCACATGGCGGTCGAAGGTGGTGGCAGACAACTTGTCCCCTTCAATGATTTCAATCCTGACCAACGAGACGGCGAAGTCCGGCGAGTTCGCAAGACCAAACGAATCAGATAATTTCTTAAAGGCTATCGTTGATGCTTGTGTTTCGAACGTTGCAGTACTCGACGAATCCGGAAACATTCTGTATGCGAGTAAAGCCTGGCGCGTAGTCCAACAGGCCACAGCCATCAGTGCCAAATGGCTGGAGATGGCGCCTTACTACTTCGAAAGTTGCAAAAGACTAACCAAGTCGGAAGCCGACAAAGGCCCTGAGATCAGTCTAAAAGATGATCTGCAGGCAATTCTATTCGGCGAGGAAAGGGAATTTCATCAACAGTATTATTGCCGCGCTTCCAATGAACAGCGACCCTTCGTAATGCATGCGGCAAAATTAAACTTGCCGGGCTCGACTTTTAGAGTACTCATCACACATGAGGATATGCCTGTTGCGCAAGAGGATGTTAAGCGAAGTGAAAAACGATTAACCCAGCTCCTGGAGACGACGAGAATTCTAACTTGGGAAGCCGAGGTTCGAAATCAGCGTTTTACGCACGTAAGTGAGCAAGCGTTCAAGATGTTTGGTTATCCGGCGAATACCTGGCGTGAGCCAAATTTCCTAGCCTCGCATATTCATCCCGATGATCGGGAGCGAGTGATTACAGCTTACTTGAATGAAACTCAGGTCAAGGAGCACTTCGATCTTACTTTTCGAATGCTTGCTGCTGATGGACGTGTACTTTGGGTTCAAAATTTGGTGAGTGTCACAGCCGACAACGGTGTGCCGACTAGAATGCACGGCTTCTTGATCGATATATCGGAGCGAAAGCGTGCCGAAGAGTCTTTGAAACATCTCAGCAGGCGACTGATCGCTGCTCAGGAAGAAGAGCGTAAACGGGTCGCACGGGAATTACATGATGATTTGAACCAGCGCATGGCGGTGATGTCGATCGAACTAGAACAGCTGAATCAAGGTAATCATCTTCCTGCTGGCTTTCGTGAGAGTATCCAGAAACTGCAGTCACAGGCTCAGGAGATTTCAAGTGATATTCACAGGCTCTCGTATAAGCTCCATCCTGCGAAGTTAGACCATCTCGGATTAGCGTCCGCCGTTAAGAGCTTATGTGACGAGTTGCCGGTGTCGCCTAGTGGTAAGCCTCGAGCCCACTTTCATCAAAGCGGCTTTCCGGCCGACATTCCAAAAGAAGCCGCACTCTGCATTTTCAGGATTGCCCAGGAAGTGTTGCGCAATTGCGTCAAACACAGCGGGGCGGAATCCGCTCAGGTGGTCCTGACAAAAACCAACCACGCTATTCGCCTTTCGGTATCTGATAACGGATGTGGCTTCGACACAAAATCAGACCTGATGGAAAGAGGCCTCGGCTTCATCAGCATGAAAGAACGTCTGCGTATCGTTGGCGGTGAAATTAAGATTTGTTCGCAACCGCTGCGAGGTACTCGTATTGATGTTTCGGTTCCGCTGACCTCCGAGACTGAAGATTGAGGAGTGCTATCTCAGGCGGCGACAACCAACCCCCCACTCGTAATCGACTAATGAACCCGATTAAACGAAACCCCTTAACGTCAATGGAGGAATTATGAATCGTCCCCGAATAATTCTTGCAGATGATCACACCCTCGTTCTAGATGCCTTAAAAAATCTGATTGAAGCAGAATTTGATGTGGTCGGCACATTCAGCGATGGCATCTCGTTAGTTGAAGGCGCAGCCGAGCTCAAGCCAAACGTGATAGTCCTTGACGTCGGCATGCCCAAAATGAATGGCTTAAACGCTGGTGAACGACTCAAGCAGACGATGCCCTTGGTGAAACTGGTTTACCTAACGATGAATCAGGATCCTGACATCGCAGGAGAGGCCTTTAGGTTAGGCGCTTCAGCTTATGTGCTCAAGAATTCAGCTGCAAAGGAACTACTGCAGGCCATACGCGAAGTCGTGCGTGGTGGTTATTACGTCACTCCCCTGATGACGGGGGGTATGAGTGGTTCATTTGTGCGGAACTTCAAACAAAGAAAGAGCAAATATCATCTGACTCTGCGACAAAAGGAAGTTCTTCAACTTCTGGCCGAGGGTCGTTCGATGAAAGAAGTGGCATTTGTGCTCAACGTATCTCCGCGCACCGTTGCTTTTCACAAGTATTCCATGATGGAACACTTGCATATTCGGAGCAGCGCTGAGCTCATTGAGTTTGCAATGAAAAGTTCGCTTGCTCCCGCATGAGTTCGCGTTGCCAATTTGACAGTGAAATGCTTCCTCTTCTGAGCTAGAAGAACTAACTCGGTTTATCAATCTGAGTAGCCTGGTGTCGTTTGGCACCAGGCAGTAGCCTTATGTGCTACCCCTCCATGAACAGCTCGGTCTGACCGAACGCTAACCCACCAGAGAGAAACAGACTCCTGAGTTACTTAAAGCGAGAATCAAGCGATTTCGTTTGGTTGGAATACTAGGAAACGAGACTTGCGGGACGAGGTGCTCCCTGAATATTTATGGGAAGCTGGGGCGCGCAACAAACTCTGACCAGTCGCTCGCGATCGCGCTGCATCTCTTTATCATTTTCAAGCCAGGTCATCAGGTCTTTCAAAATTCGCGCGGCGTCGGAATCGGGTGGCTCGACGATACGGTAATGCATCCAGCTGCCGTCACGTCGTGCGCCGACAATGCCAGCCCGTCGCAAATACGCGAGGTGTCGGCTGATTTTGGGCTGGTTAGTTTTCAGGATTTCGACGAAGAAGCAGACACACACCTCATCGCTGCGCATTAAGTTTAAGAGTCGCAGCCGTGTACGGTCAGCGAGTGCGCTAAAGAAAGCCTCCTTATCGAAGCTTGTTGCCTTCTTACTCATACTCAAAAATATTTTAGCATGGCTAGCTATATATGGCTTGACAGATATCCACGCCCTGAGGATACTTGCTGGCATATTTGCATATGCGTATATCGGAGGATCGGCATTAACAACGGAATTAGTTGTTCGAGAGTGAGGATATTTGGCGGGGCCGACGATAAGGTTCAGCCATACCGAAAGTGAAATGGGGGTGTCAGGCGATGACAATAGAGAAACAAGTAAGAACTCTGAAGGCCCATCTGGCTTTGAACGTTCATAACGTTGACCGCAGTGTTGAGTTTTACAAGAAGCTCCTTGGGATTGAGCCGTCTAAGGTGAGAAAAGGATACGCGAAGTTCGACGCGGAGAATCCACCGCTTAATCTGACACTGAATGAGCATTCGTTTGGCGAGCGCGGTGCCTTATCACATCTCGGCATTCAGGTAGCTACTACTAATGATGTTTTGACAATGGGGCGGCACTGGGAGCAGGCGGGACTTCTTACGCGCGATGAAATGCAGACTAACTGTTGCTATGCGTTGCAAGATAAGACTTGGGTTCGTGATCCCGATGGTAACGAATGGGAAGTGTTCGTCGTGCTGGAGGACAATCTGGCTGAGACGACTCCGTGTGAATGTGGCGAGAAGGTTTTAGACGCGATAACAGAAACTGGTACGCGAGACGTTTCGCCGACAGCCTGTTGTACGCCAATGCCCGTTGGGATCACACATGAAACAGAGCTTAGTGAAGCGTCTTGTTGCTGAAGCCGTAGGCACAACGATGTTACTGGCGGCAGTTGTCGGTTCCGGGATTATGGGTGAGCGTCTGGCCGGGGGAAACGTTGCGATCGCGCTTTTGGCAAACACTATAGCGACCGGCGCTGCACTCGTCGCCCTGATTCTGGCCTTTGGTCAAATCTCTGGCGCTCATTTCAACCCGGCAGTAACACTCACTGATGCCTGGCAAAAGGGGATCGCCTGGCGCGAGAGTCCTTTATATATAACGGCGCAGGTCGTCGGCGCATTCGCTGGAGTCGCTAGCGCGAACACCATGTTTGGGTTGCCGCTGTTCTTCGCTTCACACCATGCGCGCGCAGGATCGGCACAGCTACTTAGTGAGTTAATCGCGACGTTCGGCCTGCTGGCAGTCATTTGGGGATGCGCGCGTGCACGATCGGCTGCGGTTCCGTTCGCAGTAGCCGCTTACATAATGGCCGCCTATTGGTTCACTGCGTCCACCTCGTTTGCGAATCCTGCAGTCACGCTGGCACGTTCGATGAGCGACACGTTCGCCGGTATTCGCCCAATTGATGTACCAGGTTTCATTGGCGCACAACTTCTTGGTGCCTTTGCGGCGACGGCGCTATTCCGCTGGCTGACTCCACCGTTGTCACAAAATGCAGACCTTCTCGTAGTTCCGGAGGGTGGTAAGGAAGATGGAAGCTAACGAACAGCCTTACAAAGTACTGTTCCT
>DATEXA010000519.1:0-2481 GCA_035257465.1 Pyrinomonadaceae bacterium
CATCCGACTTCGCACGTGTCGATAAAGCGGAACGGATTTCTCGCCAGTGAATCGATATGTCGGCAAACATAACGGATAGAGCCAGACACGACCAGATCATTGCCTGCACGATTTCCACACCGAGCGCTTCCCAACCAGTGATTCCCAAAATAAACCGACCGCCAATGAACACGAGCGCAATCGCGTAGCTGCGAGTTGCCCATTGACGATGAAGCGCAATTTTGCGTTTGAAGGCAAAAAGAAAAGCAAGAGACGTAGCGCCCATAAGCATGCTCGCATCGACTATCCCAAGGATGGTGAACGAACGTGGGCCGCCCATGCGTTCCTGGTAATACTGAATGTACGCACCGAGCGGGGCGAGAAGTAACGCACCTCCAACGTAGAGTCGTCCCATAACCCGGTGCGTTTTGGTAAATCGCTGTCGCAGCCGATCGGAAAACTGTAGTGGAGCAAACAGCAGGACAATGGCGCCGAAGATACCGTGAGGCAGCAACCACCACTTAAAGGGTGCGTAGTGTTGCCATGCAGGATGTGCTGAGTCAACGAGAAAGCGTTCGTTGTGATACATCACATAAAGACTCATTAAAGCAATTACGGAAAAAACCACATACTTCGCGTTGATCTTCATCTGGCCAGCTCCTTCACGTTAACTGTTCAGTTCACAACGCAGGGATTCTCAATCCTGCCTTCTGTTGTTAACGCGAATTCTGTTTGGCTTTTGGGCCACCGAGCAAAATTCGTAGGGCGGCACTACCAAGAAACGATCCTGCTGGGAGGACAGGCGTCACCCTGCGCTCCTAGCACTTAAATTAGACTCTTAGTGTGTGGCGGGATCTGCGAAAGAATCGTCGCAGCCTATGCTGAGGGCAACTGCGCGGATGGCCATGCGGGCTTCCTGTTGTTGTGGTTCGTCAAGCAAGGACCAGGCGAGAAGGATTGGGCACTCGTCATCATGCGTCAGTGTCTTGCCGCACACTGGGCAGGAGTCGGGCGAGAGGTCCAGAACGACGTACAGCTTCGCCAGCACCGTAATGATGAGTTGAATACGTTGTTGTTGCTCGCGTGAGTACATAGCTTTGTTCTTTGTGCCCGCTTTTAAATTGAAGCGCTAACAAATAGCTCAACACTTCAGATTTTCTCACAAAGATTAGCCACGAAAAGCACCGTACGATGTTTCACAAAGCTCAAGGCGCCGAGGCTTACCATTTAGTACTGCAGCGTGTTTTCCCACTTCACTCGCTTTAACAGCGCGAAGTCGGAAAGCATCTTACCAGCGCCGAGCACGACCGACGTCAGCGGATCGTCTGCGACAAATACCGGCAGACCCGTCTCCGCTTTGAGACGCTCGTCAAGATTCTTCAGTAATGCGCCGCCGCCCGTGAGTACGATCCCACGGTCGATGATGTCAGCAGAGACTTCAGGTGGTGTGCGTTCGAGTGCGACTCGTACCGCGTCGACAATGCCGACGACACAGGGTTCAAGGGCCGCACGCACTTCTTCGTCTGTGACCAGGACCGTCTTCGGAATACCTTCAACAATATTTCGGCCTCGAACTTCCATCGACAGGGATTCACTAAGCGGGAATGCGCTGCCAAGCTGAACCTTGATCTCTTCTGCCGTGCGCTCTCCGATCAGCAGGTTATATTTGCGCTTCACGTACTCAGCAACCGCTGAGTCCATTGCATCGCCGGCAGTCCGCACAGCCTTTGCATAAACAACACCGCCGAGGCTCAGTACCGCGATATCCGTTGTTCCGCCACCTATGTCGACCACGATATTTCCGTGGGGCTCAGTGATGGGAAGTCCTGCCCCGATCGCCGCCGCAACTGCTTCTTCCACCAGGTAGACTTCCGAAGCCTTAGCGCGGTAGGCGGAGTCTTCCACTGCGCGTCGCTCAACTTGTGTAATCTCGCTGGGAATGCCGATGATGACGCGCGGGCTAACCCAGGTCCGCCCGTTGTGAGCCTTCCGAATAAAGTGCTGAAGCATCTTTTCAGTGACTTCAAAATTGGCAATTACGCCATCTCTCATAGGACGAATCGCGACGATGTTGCCGGGCGTTCGACCAAGCATCTCTTTGGCATCTTTGCCGACGGCCTCTACCTGATTGGTCACCTTATTTATGGCGACGATGGATGGTTCACTTAGAACGACACCGCGGCCTTTGGCGTAGACGAGGGTGTTCGCAGTACCGAGGTCGATTGCTAAGTCGTTCGAGCGGAAAGCAGAGACAAGGGGAAAAGACATGGTGTGTTCCTCAATGAAGAATTTGGAGCGCTATCGGGCGGGTGTCCCCACTCTGATTAATGGGGACAAACGAGTTTTAAATTATTGAAACGACTGTGTCAAGCGGTTTTTTTGAGGGGTAACACGGTCGGGAACGGGTTAGAGCGGCAGTTTCTCAAAACCTGATCCTACTCAGTCCTAGCGCGCCCCCGCCGGATCACTTGCATATGAGGTCAAACTCAGGGATTCGAGATC
>DATEXA010000520.1:0-7001 GCA_035257465.1 Pyrinomonadaceae bacterium
GGTATGATTGAAGCAATAATCAGTGGGGACTTTCGTTCTTAGCTAGCCTCTTTTGCGTTCAACTCAGTCTGTTTCCAGTACTCGCTGCATCATTACGTAAGGCAGTCTGTTCCGGACTTCCATCAGCATGGGCCAAGTCAGAAAAAGCAACTAGCAAGAGGAGGATGGTGACGCCGATCGTCGCGAGAATGTACAGAATGGCAGTCATTTCTTTGTAAATAAGAAAGATCACGAGTAGTGAAACACCCAGCACCCAAAGGAGAGTTATTGTTTTACGGCGACGTCGATCACTCGCAAGAGTTTTTTTGTTCATAGTTTCCCAACTTCTATTTATTCAAGATCCAGCTAGTAAAGTATTCGTGTCGGTAGAGAACTTCCAGTAGTAGCAATTGCTCCGGTCGCGCCAGCGGTGAGTGCTCCGAGGACCGTCGTTGCGATTCGTTGTGATGAGAAGACATTCGCTTCCGGGACTTCGATGACGTCGTAAGCCATAAGAGTTATGTCAGGTTTTTCATTCTTCTTAATCGCTGCATAATCCACGTGAATTATTTCCTGGTCTGAAGCTCCGGGCTTTTGACGATAAATTTTTATGTCGGAGTTTTTCGCTTCTTTGCGTACTCCCCCTACCATCGCAAGCGCACGACTCAAAGTAAGGTTCTCACGAAGATATATGCCGCTTGGCGAAACCACACTCCCGGTGATGTAGACAGGCTCAGCCTCCGTCACTAAAACATAATCGCCGGGTCGAATTACGGGATTGGCCTGCACGTTTCCGGACCGCAAATCTGCAATCTTAACTATCTGTAGTGGAATCTTGGTCCCGTCTATGGGCGCAGCCGACGCCTCGTCGCCGGGTTCTGGACACATCAGCGGTTCAGTGTGGAGTATTTGAATAGTGCCGGAAGCACGTTCAGTGAATCCCCCTGATACGGCCATCAGTTCATTCAAGCGAACTTTTCTTTTCATTTCGACGCGGGTTGGCTGGCGCACAGCGCCGAACACAGTTGCCGGCTGCCGACTGTTCCGTGCAGAGATTCGCACGCTCACCTGCGGATTATTGATGAACTTTGCGTACGCGGTGGCAATGTCTTTCTGAACCTGTTTCTCTGTTCGGCACCTAGCGGGAATAGGAGTCTCGAGAAACGGCAGGGAACTAAGATTGCCGTCGCTATCAATTTCTACAGTCGAAGATAAGTCCGGCTGGCCGAACACGCGAACCTCCAAGACATCACCTGGGCCCAACAGATAATTCTTGATCCCCTGATTATCGATTCCCGATGACGCGGAAATCCCCGCTGAGCTAGAAGAGGTTTGTTGTTCCTGGGCATGAACCAAAACGATTAAACTACTCACAAGAGCGAAAACAACAACCAACATAAGCTTTAGTTTCATTTGACAACCTCAAGTCTAAAAGTGAAATTCAATCTCACTTCTTACTTAGCGCCACTTGACGGGGAAATAGGAATCTTCGAATTCTTATCGGGTTCTTTGTGGCTTCGCTGCTTCCTTCGATGTTGACTCTTGAGTGTTCCCGGAAACACAAAGCCAGTGAAAAGCAAGTTGCAATGATCGCATAAAAGGTGGTAGATGCCAAACATACGCATTAGCAACGGTGTGCGCTTATACCCGCGGCGTATTCGCGAACTTCCGCACTTTGGACACTTCTGAAAAGTCATGATCTCAGTTCAAATTCGAGCATTTTTGCTCATCCCTGATTTTTTGCTCTGGCGGATCGCAGAGCGGTCTTCATTTTTTCGATTTCCTTCTCAATACGTTCAGAGCCCGCCACCCGAACTTCCTCTTTCACGACATCCTGGTTCAAATAGAACAGTGCATCACGATAACGATCGATAGCGCGCCGGTAGTGTCCCTTGAAGGCAGAACGATCAGCTAGCTCAACCCAATGCGACACTTTCACTGAAGCAATAAACTCGCATATCGCCGCCTTTGATTCATGAAGTTCAGACTCATCAGGATAAACTCTGATCGTAGATTCGATGCACTCGAGGGCCTTGTTGGCAGTTTCAATTTTATCGAAAGTCCGAGCTCGTTGTTGGGCTTGCCGAGTTAGCGCAAGCGAATGTCCGCGAGCCCACGTTAACAAGTGATGCTTGTGAAGCGAGCGCACTCGTTCCTGGCCCGCGCGAATGGCAAGTCCTTTTTCACTGCCCGTGCTCCCGGAAAGCATTGTCTCTTCCGTGCTTGCCAGATAATCGTGACACAGTTGGGCAACTTCAAAATGAGCCTGAGGTGTAGCACCGGGTGAATCAGCAGCACTCGACTGTTTTTGAATTGCCCGCAACGCTGCAGAATGATGCGACGCTGATAATCCCTTCTTTTGACTTCGTCTCGACTCACCCCTGAGCGACTTCTCTTGAATGCCATTCTCCAGCAGATACTTGGTCCAGGCTCGTCGCATGACGACTTCGCGGGCGGAAAGCGCAACTAGCAGAATAACGCTCACAACGAGGCCCGCCGGTAACCACGGTGCTTCATCACCGCCGTTTGCAAGCATCCACCACAAAAGCAGACCGAGGAACGCGGCAATGATGATCGCTGCAATCATGTAGCCAGCGCTTGACGGCGTTCGGCCTCGAGATCTGCGTAGCGCTTCCGCACGCGCCGCGGATCGCGGGCTTCTGGAGAACAGCTCATCTGCCGAATTATTTCCCAACGAACGCCTCCAAGGGGGTTACTTCAACCGGACAAAAGAATTCATCTAGTAAAGCGGCGGCTCGTTTCTGGATGCGGGGACGGTTTCTCAAACTTCTCAAGCGTAATAATACTCAACTTTTTCCGATTCTCCTGTCAATATAGGAACACGAACGCACACCATCTCTTTTGTGAGGACAACAGAATGATTGAGAAGCAATTCAACGGAAAAGTTGTTTTTGTCACAGGCGCCACCTCCGGGATCGGACGAGCATGCGCGATTACCTTTGCAAAGCACGGCGCAAGAGTCGTCTGCGTCGGCCGCAATCCTAACGCGCTTCAGGACATCGCTAACGAGATCAGCAAGATGGGTTCGGAAGGATTAACGCTAGCCGCAGACCTTTCAAGCAACGCCGAAGCAAACGACGCAATTTCTCGAGCCGTGACGACTCTCGGTGGAATTGATGTACTGGTCAACGCTGCGGGACACATCGCCAATGGCACCATAGAAAATACTTCACTGCAAGCATGGGACGAGATGCTCAACGTGAACGTTCGCGCAATCTTCAATCTCATGCAAAAGGCTTTGCCGAGTCTGATCGAGAGAAAGGGAAACATCGTCAACATTTCCAGCGTGACAGGTTTGAGAGCTTTTCCAGGAGTCCTCGCATACTGCGTGTCCAAAGCTGCATTGGACCAATTGACCAGGTGCTCTGCGCTGGAACTGGCCGCAAAAGGTGTTCGCGTTAATGCTGTTAATCCGGGCGTCGTCAGAACTGAAATCCACAAACGTGGCGGAATGAACGACGACAGCTATGCTGCCTTTTTAGAACACTCGAAAACAACTCATCCGCTGGGACGAGTGGGAGAACCTCAAGAGATTGCTGACCTGGTACTGTTTCTCGCTTCGGATCGAGCGAGTTGGATAACCGGCGCAACATACTCCATCGACGGCGGTCGCGCGCAAACGTGTGCCCGATGAGATCAACTATGTGTTTCAAGTAGTTGATCTGGTTCAATAACCAGTCACTAATTCACGTACGTCTAACCAATGAGCCCTCAAGACAACTATTACAAGAACGACGCATTAGCACACGCTACGCGGACCATTACCACTCAGCGAAAGGCTCAGACGAGCGTGATCAAGATTGCCTTCGCAATCATCGGCATTCTTATCTCTGTGGGGTTAGGATTACTCGTGCTGCTAGTGATCGGCATAGAGACTGGTCCGGTGGCATTCCTTCTCGGTTTTTTCGCTGCAACTATTCCCGTTCCGATTTACGTCATCCTGGTCCTCT
Organism: Pyrinomonadaceae bacterium; assembly: GCA_035257465.1. GTDB lineage: Bacteria > Acidobacteriota > Blastocatellia > Pyrinomonadales > Pyrinomonadaceae > PSRF01. Next base: position 3,951 of record DATEXA010000520.1, read on the forward strand.
GGATCGACCGTTACGAATCGGAACCATTCTGGATGTTGGCAACGGCATTCTTCTGGGGCGCTCTGGTAGCCACATTCTTCGCATTTCTTTTGAATACAACTGGAGGCCTGGTAGTAGGCGCCTTATTAGGGAATCAAACAGCGGGGGAAACCTTTGCTTTGGTGATCTCGGCACCAATCGTTGAGGAAACCGGAAAGGCGGCAATCATTTTTCTGTTTTTCTTTTTCAAGAAGGATGAATTTGATGGAGTGATAGACGGTATCGTTTACGCGGCACTTGTTGCGCTAGGCTTCGCGATGACAGAAAACGTTCTCTACTACGGGAAAGCCGCTTTGGGCGGGGGTGGCCAGCTTACACTTACCTTTGTCCTACGAGGTGCTTTGGCTCCCTTCTCACATCCACTCTTCACGAGTATGACCGGGATCGGCCTGGGCCTGGCCCGCCAAACAACCAAACTTGGCGTAAAACTGGTGACCCCGATTCTTGGCTTAATGATGGCGATATTCCTCCACAGTATTTGGAATGGGTCAGGCGCAATCTTCGGGGGCGCAGTCTTTCTACTCACATACTTATTAATAATGGTCCCTGCCTTTTTAATACTGCTCGTTGTGATCGGCATTGCTTTGAACCGCGAAGGCAAGGTCGTTCGTGAGTATCTCTTAAGCGACCTTCAGCGCGGACTTTTCACCCGTCAGGAATATGATCAGTTAGGCTCAGTGTTTGGAAGAATGGGATCTTCCTTAAATGCTTTGACGCAACGTGGAGTGCAAGGCTGGCGTTCACGCCGCCGGTTTAATCAGTTGGCAAGCGAACTGGCGTTCCATCGCAGCCGAGTGTCGAGGGGTTTACACTCGACCAACGATGACATCAATCAGATCGAGCAAGCATATGTGCAATTGCTACAAAGCCTTACTAATGAGGTTAGGAGTCAATAGGTTTGTCGCCTGTGAATAACGCTCGCAGGCTATCCAATTTCTGGCTTATACTTGCTGCGGCTTCGCGAGGTCATTTCACCAGAGCTGACCAAGAGTGAAAATTCAACTTCTACCAAGTACTTTTGACGCTCAGGGCCACGCCACGCTTGAGCAGCGCTTGACTTGTTTCTTAATCGACGACTGCGTCGCTGTCGACGCAGGCAGCATTGCCATCGCGCTCACAGCAGAGCAACGCGGCACCGTGCGGGACATCATCGTCACTCACCCTCACATGGACCACATTGCAAGCCTTCCCATCTTCATCGACGATCTCTATCCCACACTTAAAGAGCCGATGCGCATTTATGCGACGGCTGAGGTGATCGAACTTCTCGAACGTGATGTCTTTAACTGGAATGTATACCCGAGATTCTCCGACCTGAAGAATGATTATGGCCCAGTGATGGAATATATCTCCATTCCGAACTCGGGAGTTTTTCAAGTGGCTCACTTGAGCGTGAGGGCGGTCCCGGTTAACCATATCGTGCCGACCGTCGGGTTACTTATAACGGACGGTAAAAGCAGTGTAGCGTTTAGTTCCGACACAGCCGAAACGGAAGCTTTTTGGGAAATCTTGAATCAGACAAAGCAGCTGGATGCGCTGTTCATTGAAGCATCGTTTCCCGATGAGATGTCCAAACTTGCCGAAGTATCGCGTCACCTTACGCCATCATCGCTTGGCCAGGAACTCAAGAAGCTTTCTCACAATGGAATGGACATTCTGGCCGTTCATCTGAAACCAACGCACCGCGACCTCATCTCCAAACAACTAAACGATCTTAAAATTCCAAATCTATCTGTGATGAGTCCCGGCAGGATTTACAACTGGTAGGTAATTAGCTGTTCGGCTCAAATTCAGTTTCGGTGTGTTCTCCGTCGACACCGTGAAGTGAGACACGACCACTTGGTAAGAGTTCCTTGACCCGGAATGTTCGATCCTCCCGATCTCGTCCGGGCATTAGTTCGGCCCTAAATGTCACGCTCATTCCCGGTCTCGCCCAAACATCACCAACGTGCTTTTGAGGTTTTGGTAATGTAGCCATATTCTTCCGCTTCCTATACGCACCGAAAGCACCAAAGGCGCCGGCAGCGACAGCAAGACCCCCAAGCCATCGCTTGGTTCCTTTTTTCATACTTTCAAGCTACTCACAGAGTGAATCTAACCTGGCTGTAATCGTCGGGAGACCACTTAATGAGCGGTCAGAGTTGATTTGTGTAAAGCTCGCCCAATCTGGTGGCACTCCCGCTTCAGGAAATATCGCTTCGACGGGGCATTCAGGAACACAGGCGTCACAATCGATACACGTCTCCGGATTAATCACAAGCATATCGTCGTCCAAATGGAACGCCTCAACCGGGCAAACGAGTGCACAGTCTGTGTAACGACAATTTACGCATGGTTCAGCGACGACGTAGGTCATGTAAGGTTTCTGCCTCCCGGCGGCTTAAATTTTATTCAGAGTAAGCGGAACAAGGTGCATCCCTATACTAAACAAAAACTATGAGGTTTTGAAAGAATCATTTCAGCGGCTCGTTCCAGCGATGGTGCGGGACACCACTGGAAAAGTGATAAAAGCCGAGATCTCTGTCGGTAAGAATCTTGGTCATGAGAATGATCTGCCCTGTGTGCATCGAGAAGTGCTCAGTGACGTGGTATATGGCCTGAACGACGTCCACATTACAGCCCTGAATCGTTCGCGACTCCAGCAACGTCTGCGGATTCAGAGCGTTCAGCACGGCCTTAACCTCGGCGAGTGTTCCACGCAAGAGTTCGAGCAATTTCTCTCGAGGAATAATCTCCGTTTGACTGAATTCCTGATCACGAGTGCGTTGATCTCTCTGATTGCCAAGTCCCGAGATAATCCACTGGCGGGCGTTGCCGCAGAGGTGCAGTGTCAAGTTGCCAATACTGTTTGATTGGGAATTCGGACGCCACCAGATTTGTTCATCGGTCAAACGCTCAAGACATCGCTCGATCTTCGGCAAGTAATGATTGAAGAGAAAGTCCGCTGAATGAGCTATGAATTCCGTGGCAAGCGCCGACTCTGCTCGATTGTCGAGAACTGCTGCGGGTTGA
>DATEXA010000521.1:0-6781 GCA_035257465.1 Pyrinomonadaceae bacterium
GGCTTCGTTCGGAGGAGCGGACACTCCGACGTACTCAGATGCAGAGGTCTGTCCGCTCCTCCGAACGAAGCAGAGCACGAGGGGATTTTGGTGCTATAAACATGTCACTCCTCCGGAGTGAAGCTTGTCGCCCCCATCAACCAATGAAACTACTAAACCGCCAGAGGGAATTCAGATTCAAACTACAACTACCGCCAGGCGCGGCGTCCGTATGCGACGAGGGCGCAGAGGAGCCCTGTAATTAGAGGGACGATTGTATCCCGCGCTCCTGTCCCCATCACTGTAATGACGACTGCTCCGATCATGATAATCAACAATCCAACTGCAGACAGGGGGGTCAGGTTGCGTTTGATTTTTGTGAGACCCGGCAGAATGAGACCGAAGGCACCCAACACTTCAAGGACGCCGATAAACTTCAAAAACAAACCAGGGAGGTGTATGGCATTGGGTGGTGCCATACTTTCCAGTTGTTCTGTAGACAGTATTAGCTTGGTGCCACCCGCAAAAAGAAAAAGCACGGCGAGAATGACCTGGACGACCCAGAGGATAGCGTTCATGAATTTGAGATCCTTTCTAGCGACGGCAGATTTCAATCGAGAATTACTTCGGTTCCTGATAGAGCCCAAGCACGTTCCCACCCGGGTCACGGAATCTTGCCGTGATCTCCGGAGCATCACCGCCGATGGGTTGCACGATCTCACAACCATTTGCCTCGATCTTCTCGATAGTCTCGGCGACGCTATCTACCATTATGTAGATCAAAATGCCAGGTGCATTCGAAGGAGCGCGTCCCTTCACCCATGTGCCGCTCACTTCACCTACGCCGTCGTCAAATGCAAAGTTTCCATCGCCACGTTTTCGAGTATTCCAACCGAACACCGTCTCATAGAATTTCATGGAGCGTTCAATGTCTTGAGTAGGAATCTCGAGGTAACAGATTTTCCCGTTGCCGATCGTTGGTTTGTTGTTTGAGTTAGCCATGATTCCCTCTTTATCGACGTAATGGAATTAACGCACGCAATCTTGTGTCTCGCAGATAGAGTCCACCCCAAACCAGTGCACCCCAGATGACTGGAAATAGAATCGGGAATACCCCTCCTTCAACTCGAACGTGTGTTGCCACAGCACCACCTAAATAACCGGTCAACAAAATCGCTCCGAGCACAGATGTTGTCGGAATTAGATACAGGACAGTGCAGGTTACGAGCACTACACCTATTGGAACGATTAGGTTTTCCTGGTATCCAAGTTGAGTCGTCGCGTCTACGACGAACGCAGGTTTGAAGAGTTTCATTACGCCATCCATCAGCAGAAATAGCACAGGCAATGCAGTGACGACATAGCCTGCCAATTTACTGCTTTTGGAGATCTGCAATGCTTCGACGTTTGTAGACATAAACTCGGCCCTCCATCTCTCAGCGTAATCTGTATCTTACGTCCAATGGTGAATGCGAATTCCTTATGTCTTTTGGGTTAAGTGTCTTAAAGTCACTGCGGCAAGCCTGGTAACTCGACGACCGGTCGTACTTCCACTGTTCCCGAGCGGGCCATCGGAATGCGTTCAGCGATACTGATTGCTTCGTCGAGGTCTTTTGCATCAACGAGAAAGTAGCCACCCAATTGTTCCCGCGTTTCTGCAAACGGACCATCAGTTACTAAACGTCTGCCGTCGCGCACACGCACACTTGTCGCCGTTGCCGTTGGGTGAAGCGGATTGGCGCCAATGTACTTTCCATTAGAGCGGAGTTGATGTGTCAGTTCGATTGACTCACCGTAACACTTCTGCCGCTCATCTTCGCTTAATGCGTTTTCGTTAAGGTAAATCAGCAACATGTACTTCATTTTTGATTGCCTCCTTCAGTTAATCGAACGGAATCTGTCGAAATCGACACCAGATGCGTGAATTTTTTATGATGCCATATGCTTCCAAATCCAAACGTAATTGTCGACTCCGTTTATCGCTCTGATTGGGGGAGGATTGTAGCCACCCTGATCCGTCAGTTCGGCGATTTCGAAGTCGCCGAAGAGGCGGCCCAGGAGGCGTTCGCGATTGCTGTAAATCAGTGGCGGCTCGAGGGCGTGCCTGAATTCCCACGGGCCTGGATTATTCAAACTGCCAAGCACAAGGCCATCGATCGTCTCAGGCGCCAGACGCGCTTTGAAGAGAAGCTGGCCTCCTTTGCGACGTTAGTCGAGACTGTCGCAGAACCAAATTATGACACCGAGGAAATCCCGGATGATCGGTTGCGACTGATTTTCACCTGTTGCCATCCCGCTCTCGCACTTGATGCTCAGGTTGCTCTAACCCTGCGAACCCTGGGTGGCTTGCAAACGGATGAAATCGCGCGCGCGTTTTTGGTGCCGCCGACAACGATGGCACAGCGCCTCGTTCGTGCCAAGCGCAAGATTAAGGACGCGGGAATTCCGTACAAGGTACCCGATACGAACGACATGCCGGAAAGGTTGGATGGTGTTCTAACGGCTATCTATCTGATCTTCAATGAAGGTTACGCCCCCACACGTGGCGAGCCTGTCGTGCGTGCGGACCTCTGTACAGAGGCGATTCGTCTCGCACGTTTGCTCAGGACCTTAATGTCGCCACAGGTACCGTCCGAAGTCACCGGTTTGGTGGCGCTCATGCTGCTACATGATTCACGAAGACACGCACGCTTGGACACTGCGGGAGATCTGGTTGTTCTGGAAGATCAGGATCGTTCGCAGTGGAATCAAGATTACATTACTGAAGCGTTACCACTGGTTGACGAAGCGCTCCAGGGTCAACCAGGACAGTTTGCGTTAGAAGCAGCGATATCTGCCGAGCACTGCAAAGCGAAACGCGCCGAAGACACCAACTGGCGACAGATCATCCAGTTCTACAATTTGCTTGAGCGACTGACGGGATCGCCGATTGTTTCCTTGAACCGAGCGGTTGCCGTGGCGATGGCGGATGGGCCACAAGTGGGACTAACTCTGATTGATTCATTGGCTGACGACTTGGACGAGTATCACTTGCTGCATGCCGCGCGCGCTGATCTGTTCAGGCGAACAGGAGCTAAGACCGAGGCCGCGAAAAGTTACAAACGCGCGCTCGAGTTGGTTACCAACGTGAGCGAACGCAGATTCCTTGAACGTCGTTTGGCTGAAGTAACAAATTGATCTGGAGCGAAATCGTGCTGGGAACGCGCGTGCTGGGAGCGCAGGCGTCCCCCGCCTGCTGATTACTTGTTAATGACGCCAGTGGCGACAGGCAGGCAGGCGAGCGATGCGGAATGTCCTATTCAAATTTACTTGTTCTAAACAACTTGGCTTATTGTGCTGCTGCCAAAACTTCCGCGAGTTTGTCGTAGCCTTCTTTTGCGCCGTGCTCGAGTCCGGCTTTGACAACAGTGTCGCGGACCTCCTGCGACGGAAAGAGGATGGCGCACTGAAAGATTGTCTTACCGTCACTTTCAGTAAGCACGGTTGTTACTAAAGTCTCTCCTGCGTCCCAGTCTTCCCAACTTTCGGTGTTAACAATGCGGTTAGGTATATCAATTTCCTGGTAAACGCCTCGCTGCCCGATCTCCTTGCCAGCGGGCTGACGCACAACAAAACGCCAGGCGCCGCCCACTTGCAAGTCAATATCACAGACAACCAACGTCCACCCTGCCGGACCATACCAGCGCTTCAGCCATTCGGGTTTTGTTAAGGCATCGAAAACCATCGTTGCCGGTGCATCGAATTCCCGGGTTAACATTACCTCGCGATCGCTTGGCGTCGTGATGGTCAGGGTTTTGAGATCCATAGTGGTAGTTTTCAATAAGCCGCGCTTGCAGTGCGTTCAGTGCCATCCCCTTCGTAAGCTGCTCTTAGCTTTGCCACCTCGATCTTCTTCATCTTCAACATCGCATCCAGCACGCGTTTGGCCCTGGCGGGATCCTTGTCACCAAGCAATTCACCGAGCGCATTCGGAATGATCTGCCACGACAGTCCGAACCTATCCTTCAACCAACCACACGGTTGTTCTTGTCCACCTTCGACCAGCTTGTCCCAGTATGCATCAACTTCTTCCTGAGTCTCGCACTTAACAAACAGCGAGACTGCTTCGGTAAACTTGTAGCGCGGCCCACCGTTCAGGACCATGAACTCCTGACCATTCAGTTCGAAAGTTCCCGTCAGCAGTTGGTCGCCGATCCGGTGTACGTTCTTGATTGTCGAATCTTTGAAGATAGAAGTGTAAAACCGCATTGCTTCTTCAGCGTTGTTGTCGAACCATAAAAACGGCGTAATCTTTTGCGTCATGATTCCTCCTCAACTCCTCAAGTTATTAGTGAACTGGTTGCCATCTTGTCGAGATGTTTCCTCGGGAACAGCCTTTCAACAGGCCCTACTTTGATCCTTGCTGACGTCTTTTCAACTGTCGCGTGACCACCGAACTTTTGAACTCTCTAAGAGCCTCTTTCCCAAGCGATCGCGCTGTCGCATTCGTCGATGCCGCAAGCCGTTCAGCCAACTCGACAGAAGATTGGTGAAGTCCTGCATTGCGTCGCCCAATCACACGCAGTGCCCAGCTCACGCCCTTCTTAACAAAGTTGCGCTCATCGGTTGCTGCTTCTTCAATTAGCGGTAAGCAGGCAAGAAACTGTTCATCGGTGGCCTTCCTGTCGTGCACTCCTAGACAGGCGACCAGTGCAAATGCAGCTCGCTTCTGAAACTCGTCACGCTTCTTAGACCACTGCACGACCTTTTTCCAGGCGTGTGGTGTTTGGTCGAAGAGTTTAAAACAAACTGTATCGACGATACCCCAGTTGTCGAAATCGCGGCACCAGCGATCCATTTGTGCCGGCGTGACCAGAGCAGGCTCATCGAGAAACGCTGCGACCATGCGCGCTTCGTAGATGCCAGTTTCCCAAAGTGCCGCAGCAAGTTCGTGGTCGCGGCCCATCGCTTTGGCGAGTTTTTGCATTTTTCCTACCGGTACGCCAAGAGCATTGTCAGAAGGCAGACCGTAGCGAGCCATGCCATCTCGTGCGCTCTTACTGCTCAACTTTTTCAACTTCGTAATCACGGTGCCTACCTGGACGTCAAGCGACGCTCTCTTTTTCTTCGTGCGTGCTTCTTTCATCGTCGCTTCTTAGCTTTGCGTTGGTTCTCGGCAAGGCGTTCCTTAACGATTGCACGAACTAATGCAGCCGGTAATGGTTTGTTTGGTTGAAAGCGAATGGTGCCCTTGCTCAATTCGTAGTCTTTGAGTTCATCTTGGTGGGTTTCGATCGCGGTGCTACCTGGATAAAACGAGCAGTGCTTTGCTGCGTCACCAAAAAACACGAGCATACCGTTTTGACGAAACGCGGGGAGTTGGTAGCTGATACATTCCTCGGCTTTTGGCGCTGCCGCTCTGATTTGTTTGCGGAGTTTCTCGAGGGCCTTTCGATGATCCTCAGCACGGACGCCGGCTAAATACTCGTCGATTGTTTTCGCGGCATTCTTCTTCATCACTGACAGACTCCTCGCGCCAGGAATTATTAGTGAGACGCAGTTCTTGCGGTCAGCATCTCGTCAAGTCGGTCGTAGCCGGCGGCAACTCCTTTATCCATTCCTGAGGCGAGCGCGCCATCGCGAGCTTCTTTCGATGGATATAGAACTGTCAGCGTGAGATTTGTTTTGTCGCCGTTCTCGGCAAGGACGAGTGTGCCTAACTGTTCTCCAGACTGGACGTCACATCCGAAATCGAAAGTTTCGGTGCGAACTATTCGTTCGGGCGACGTAACTTCGCGATAGACTCCGTGCATCGCGATTTCCGCTCCATCAGGCCCGCTCCAGCCCCAGCGGAATTTACCTCCGACTCGAAGATCGTCTTCGCAGAGAGTCATGGCCCATCCTGGCGGACCGACAAGCCACTGCTTGAGAATCTCAGGTTTGGACATCGCTTCCCAAACCAGATTCCTCGGCGCGTCGAAGGTTCGAGTCAGCACAATTTCCCGGTCATTACGTGTTGTTATGTTTAGTTGATTACTCATTGGCATCTCCTCCTGGTCTAACGGTCATATGTCATTTGGAAAGCTGTCGAACACGAAGTTTTCCGCCAAGCCATCCACACGGAATCGACAAAAGAATCAAAGCAATTGCATACCATTTTCGGGCAAACTGTGGCCCGGCATTCCAGGTTGTGATGGCGCCGACAATTGCCAACAACATGCCCACTACTCCGAGCGCAATTGCGTGTTGCATCGGTTGGAAGGAAGCGACTTGAGCGGAGATATAGCTCCCTGCGACCGCGTAGACGGAACGGTAAGCAGTGGCCAGCGCAAACTGCGAGTCATCCATTGGTTGAGACCACGACGGATAGACGCCGGTCGCATGCATCAAGAAGTCAGTTCCAATTGAAAGAACGACCGTCGCGATTAATCCCGACAACACCGCGCCGATGCTTCTCAGAATGCGACTGAATCCCTTTGCCTTCGTATTGTCCAAGCTTCGGTTATCTCCTTGAACCGGTGTCCCACTAAACTGTGCAAGAGCCTCGTTTTCGATCATTTCTCCGTCTCCCGTTCGTCTTTTCTCCCTACAACTGTTAGTCGAACGGTACCCTTCAGGATCGACAATCTGACCAGAAATTCTTCACAGACGTTAGCGCCTTGCACGACGCTTCGTTTTACTTGAGCGCTTCATTTGATCGAGAACGCTATCGAGGCGTTGGAAACTCGCCTCCCAGGATTTTCGGTAACCTTCAAGCCATTCAGTCGCTTCTGCAAGTGGTCGCGCATCCAGTCGTCGCGGACGTCTTTGCGCATCAACACCG
>DATEXA010000522.1:0-5347 GCA_035257465.1 Pyrinomonadaceae bacterium
CCTCGAAGACTACTCACTGGCTTGAAAAGAGAAGCCATTATCGCCCACACGGCCTCGCCCTTCTCACGGTTGCCTTCAAACTGCGGGTCCACCAAGAATGTTACATAGGCGAGGCTGCCGACCGGCGACCACACCGATTCCAACTGCCACATCTCATCAGCCCACCACTCAAGGTCTTCTTCGATCTTTGCCGCGCTCCAGCCGTGCTCCGAAAGAAGGGTGAGTAGTTCTGTTCTTTGAGCTTGCATACGAACAGAGGCGCCAAATTAGTTCTTACCAGGACCCATTTCAGGAGGTTTCCCTATTTTACGCTCAGTGGTTTCCCACCTGCATCGCCACTCCTTACACCTGATGCGTCAAGGTAAAAGGAGAGTTTCCCTGTGCGACCATATTGAGCTGGTTCCGCGGTCGCGTACCACGATTTAGAGTCAGGAGAACGCACTACGTGAAAGCTATATCCTGTTGAGTCAGTGCCCTCAAGGTCCTTTGGCAGAAGGCCCGCTGTTATCAACTCAGCCAAACCTGCATATTGGCCATTGTGTTGTTGACTGAAGGCAACCTCCGCGAGCGTGATACGAGTGAGCATGTCCTGAACATCACTGTGGTGGGTGTCGATTCTGGCGGCGAAGAAAAAGTTCTTGCCGGCCTTCTTAACTATCGCCTCATTTTCCCGGTCACCAACGATCCAGACTCCGTTATTTTGGATCAACGAGATCGGTTCAGACTTCTCGGCCGTGTCTGGAGTCTCTTTTACTTTGACAAATACAGTTGCAAGATCACCACTGATAGTTTCACCACTAAGGTCCATCTGCTCGGGAATTGCGGCGGCCATCCTTTCGAAGTCTGGACGGAGATCGTCGAGTTCCTTTGCGCTAAGACCTTCGACCGCCGGTTTATAGATCGACATCGCAAAAGCCTCTTTGAACTTTCTCTCACGCATGGTCTTGTAGAACAGACGGACAGTTTCCGTAGGCGAGAGTTGCTGATTTTGCGAGAAACTATCGAGTGCTAGTGTTAGAAGAAGTGAACACAAAAGGGCTACAGAGAAAGATCGCTTCATCATTGAAAAATTGAACCTCTGACTTCAATAAAAAGGCGCGCCCTCCCCTAAGCAGCGCGCCGACTCTTTTCAGAAACAAAACTCCTCAGCGTCTTGAACTCGGCGCAGGGTTGTTCTTGAGAATGACTTCACGACCGACAAGATACAACAGCACCATCAAAACGAGGAAAGGAATCATCGACAACAAGTCGCTGTTGGCGCCCCCAAACAGCGGGTTGCTATTTTTCGCCCAGTCTTCAATGGACCTGTTGAGATTAATTAACCCTTGCTTCGGCACACCCTGAAGGATCGCAATCACAATCGCCGCGAGCGCGCCACCGGCTATATAGCCGGAAGCCATTAGCACCCCCGGACTCTTGTCTGTCTCAGCGACGAGCTGATCCTCGCTGAGTTTCTTGTCTTTAAGTTTATTACGAAGGTACTTGTCGACAAGCCAGCGAATGAGCCCACCAAGGAAAATCGGACTTGATGAAGAGAGTGGTAAGTAAACACCAACTGCAAAAGCAAGAGATGGAATGCCACTCATCTCCAGCACGATGGAGATCATGACTCCGAGAAGAACAAGACCCCATGGTAGCTTTTGGTTGAGAATGCCCTTGATGATGTACGACATTAACGTCGCTTTCGGCGCGTCGTACTTGGTTACAGATTGACCATCCGGACGAGTCTTGTGAACCCCGTTGATACCGGGATCAGCTAGGTACACAGGCTCGCCGTTGTTGTTTACAAGGTAACGACCCGCCGGGCCACCTTCAGTGGTTGTCTTATGCCAACCTCTATATGAGGCAGTGTCCTGATTTGCCTGTGGTCCTTTGAGTTTTTCCGGCTCCCCCGTGAGAGACGGATCGACCTTAAGTCCAGCTGGAAAGTTTTCCGACATCCGGTAAACAACCTTGCCCGAATCATCAACCAGGTACTGACCAGGTTCGAGCCCAGCCAGCGCGGACGCACCCGATTCGTTCTTGAACACTCGATAGTTACCGGACTGCGGCGGTTTGATTGGATCATTGAAAGCTGGGAGCGTAGATGCGTTCGGAACTGTAACCGCCGCTTTCGACTGTTCGAATGTCAGGCGCGGCATGTAGATCGTTCCCGCATCATTCAAGACAAGGAGAATTGGCCCAAGAATCAAAGCCGAAGCAAACGCGCCGACGAGAATTGCGATCTGCTGGGACGAGGGAGTTGCGCCAACAAGGAATCCGGTCTTGAGGTCCTGCGAAGTAGTGCCTCCGTTGGATGAAGCGATACAAACTATGCCGCCGATCGACAGCGCAGTGACGTAGTAAGTCGAACCAGTCCAGCCGACGAGCAGAAAGATCAAACAGGTCAACAACAGCGTTGCGACTGTCATTCCTGAAATCGGATTCGAGGATGAACCAATCTCACCGGTCAATCTTGACGACACAGTTACAAATAGGAAACCAAAAGCAACAATCAAGATGGCGCCGAGAATGTTCCAGCGCAGATTCAGTTGGGGAAAGATCATGATCAGAGCAAGCAACGCGAAGATGCCGCCGACCACGAACTTCATCGAAAGATCCTGATCCGTTCGCGGCGAATTTGCTACTGCACTCTGACCACCGCGCAGGTCCGCAAGGCCACCTTTAAGTCCATGCCAGATCGTTGGCAACGAGCGGAACAAACTGATAATCCCACCGGCGGCCACAGCGCCGGCGCCGATGTACAAGACATATGCACCGCGGATTTCACCGGGCCCCATCTCTCCGATTGGAACTGTGCCGGGTGCCACGGCGCTGGGCATGCCTTCGCCAAAAAACTTGATCGCTGGAATCAGAACGAGGTAAGCGAGCACACCACCTGCGCACATGATGGATGCGATTCGAGGGCCGATGATGTAGCCCACTCCCAGAAGTGCGGGCGAGATCTCAGCTGATATCGAACCTGCCTTGAAAGGAGCGTCGAATATTTTTTGCGGTGTGTCTTTCCAACCTTTGAACGCGCCCATGAGCACTTGATAAAGAAAGCCAACTCCCAGGCCGGCGAAGATTGTCTTCGCACCCATTTGAGACGATTCTACTTCTTCAACTGCTCCCCCCTTGGCTGCGGCCGCTCGTGATTCATCCGATGCACCTGCCTTCAAAACCTCAGCGCATGCCGTTCCTTCCGGATACTTTAAGTAACCGTGTTGGGCGACAATCAACGCACGTCTGAGTGGAATCATCATCAAGATACCGAGTAAACCACCCAGCAGTGCTACCAGCATCACGCGGGTGATCTCAAGGTCGAACCCAAGAATCATGATCGCCGGCATCGTTACGCCAACACCGAAAGCTATCGACTCACCGGCAGAACCCGCAGTCTGGACGATATTGTTTTCAAGGATCGTGGCGTCGCGTAACCCGAGTTTGGAAAACATCCTGAACAACGTGATGGAAATCACAGCGACAGGAATGGATGCACTAACAGTCAATCCCACTTTCAAAACGAGATAGAGAGACGAAGCGCCAAAGACCATTCCGAGGAGCGTGCCCATGACAAGAGGAATGGGAGTCAGTTCGCGAAGTCGGATGCCTGCGGGAATATAAGGCTTAAAGTTTGCCAAATATGGGTTGTCGGGTTCGAAACCTACGCGGTCTGGGTACTCGTTCGCAGGGATGCTTTCACTGGACATCCAGATGACCTCCAACGGTATTTGTTAAAGGGAGAACAGGGATTGAAATCGCTCGTTACTTTACACGGGCACTACTACTTCGGCAAGCAGGTTACCAAACAGGTTTTAGGGCACGACGCCCGAGTTTGCCACTTGTTTTGAAACACATTTGGACAGACCGGGTTGCTTGAAAAATCACTGCTGGGAGCGTTGTGCTCAGCCAGTAAGGGGTATCGAGTGTTACAGACTTAGATTAAACTCCTCCACGCTACACCAAAACTGTTCACCCAATCGTTCCCGATGCGTATCACAACAACTGCTTGCCTTCTCACTGTACTACTCGCCGCCTCTATTCACTTCTCGTCAATTCACTTAGAGGCGAATCAATCAAACATCCCGGCGCCGGCCGATGTTCTTGGCTTCACGCCCGGAGATGATCGCAAACTCGCTTCGTGGGATCAGGTTGTCGAATACTTCAAACGACTCGATCAAGCCAGCGATCGTGTGGTGTTTGAAGAGTTAGGCAAATCAACGATGGGCAAGCCATTTGTCATGGCCACCATCAGCTCACCAGCGAACATCGCGCGACTCGACGAGTTCAAAAAGATTCAAGAACAACTGGCCGATCCGAGAAAACTCGGTCCACCTGGAGTTCGCGATCGAAAAGCGGCAGAACTGATCTCGCGTGGGAAGACAATCGTTCTGATTACTTGTGGCATACACTCCACCGAAGTCGGCTCATACCTTTCGAGTATGTTGATCGCTCATCGGCTCGCGTCATCGAATGAGGCAGAGATCCAGCGCATCCTCGACAACACGATCATTCTGTTAATTCCCTCTTTGAATCCGGACGGCGTCGATATCGTCAAGAATTGGTACGACAAAACCCTGGGCACACCTTACGAAGGAACAGACCCACCTGAGCTCTATCACAAGTACACGGGCCACGATGACAATCGCGACTGGTATGCCTTCACTCAAGTCGAGACGCAGATCACCGTAGACAAGATTCACAACGTTTGGCATCCGCAGATCGTCCACGACATTCACCAGCAAGGCGCCTTTGGTTCGCGATTGTTTCTGCCACCTTACATGCAACCTGTTGAGCCAAACGTTCCGAGGCAGATCGTTGAAGGTTACACGGAGCTTGGTAATTACCTGGCGCGACAAATGAGGGGGAAAGGTTTTCAAGGAGTCACAACTGATTCGACCTACGACGCGTGGTCACCTTCGCGAGCTTACTCTCATTACCACGGTGGCGTTCGCATTCTTTCAGAAACGGCATCTGCCCGTATCGCCTCGCCGATCAAAGTGAAGTTTGAAGATCTCAGCTCAAACGAGGGCTACGATCCAAAAAAAGAATCAGCGAACTTTGGACCGTTATGGCATGGCGGCGAATGGCATCTACGGGACATCACAAACACAATGACGACGTGTGCGTTCTTTTTGTTGAAGCACGCGGCGGAAAATCGTGAAGCGTGGCTGAAGCGGTTTTATGCGATTGGGAGTGAAGCAGTGCGGCCGAGAAAGACTGGCGAGGTATGGGGTTACCGGCTATCCAACGAACCAGGATACAACGAGTCGAAGGTGGAAAAGATTCTTGCACGAGCCCAGGTTGAAGTGGGGCGGTCACATGACACGACTCCTATAATATCGTTGGCCCAACCATATGGCGG
>DATEXA010000523.1:0-8330 GCA_035257465.1 Pyrinomonadaceae bacterium
CCGCAGATTACGCAGATGTCCGATAAGCTTCAGCTTGTCGGTTAACTATTAAATGCGCATGGTGTAAGAGAGCCGATCTTGCGAGACCGGCAAGCTGAAGCTTATCGGACATCGGCGTAATTTGTGGCTGATCTGATTTCAATTATGGTAATTTCCCAATGCTCCGTCCGAAACGGAAATCATATGCAGACGCACTCCCCAAAAGAGATCACGCGGCTGCTTGCTGCCTGGAGCGATGGCGACCAGTCGGCCCTCGACAAACTTGTTCCGCTCGTTCAATCGGAATTGCACCGGCTCGCACACCATTACATGGGCCGCGAGCGTCCCGGCCACACTCTGCAAACTTCCGCGCTGGTAAATGAGGCTTACATTCGTCTGATCGACTGGAAGAATGTGCGCTGGCAGAATCGCGCGCACTTTTTCGCAGTCTCCGCTCAACTAATGCGTCGCATCCTGGTCGACTTCGCACGTGAACGCCACTATCTAAAACGTGGAGGTGGCGCGCTACAGGTGTCACTATCTGAAGCCGCCGCATTTGCGATGGAAAAGGAAGCGGATTTAGTCGCCCTCGACGAAGCGCTTGTCCAACTCAGTGAAATGGATCGAAGGAAAGGTCAGGTAGTGGAACTACGTTTCTTTGGTGGGTTGTCGGTGAAGGAAGTGGCTGAAGTGCTAAAGGTCTCGGAAGAAACCGTGATGCGCGATTGGCGACTGGCGAAGGTGTGGCTACTGCGACAACTCGGGCGGGAGGACCATCGTGAAGGCTGAGCGGTGGCAACAGGTTGAGCGAGTTTACCAATCGGCATTGGAGAAAGATGCCGGCGAGCGTGCAGCCTTTCTTGCGGAAGTGTGCGCCGGCGACGACGCGTTGCGCCAGGAGGTCGAATCATTACTCGAGTATCAGAAACGATCTGAAGACTTCATCGAGTCGCCGGCGCTGGACGTTGCTGCGAAGATGATTGCTATGCAGCAGAGCAGAGTTGTCGCAGGTCAAATGATCAATCACTACAAGATCGTTTCCGCGATCGGCGCTGGTGGAATGGGTGAAGTTTACCTCGCTGAGGACACTCGTTTGGAACGCAGAGTCGCACTTAAGTTCTTGCCGGCTCACTTAACGGAAGACGACAGATATCTCCGCCGGTTTGAGCAGGAGGCTCGCGCTGTTGCTGCGTTGTCGCACCCGAACGTGTGCATGATTCATGAAGTTATTCAGACCGGAGATGGGCGCCACTGCATCGTGATGGAGTACGTCGACGGAATGACACTCAGCGACAGCATAAAAGAAAGACCGCTAAGGGTTCGCGATGCAATTGATATCGCAATTCAAGTTGCTTCAGCACTATCTGCCGCTCACGCAGCGGGCATCATCCACCGTGATATCAAACTTGAAAACATCATGATTCGCCGCGATGGTTATGTGAAGATCCTCGACTTCGGCCTGGCAAAGTTAACCGATCAAAACGGATCGCTCGTTGACCCCGATGCAGCTACCAGAATGCTCAACACTTCTCCAGGCGTCGTCATGGGAACCGTGCACTACATGTCACCGGAGCAAGCTCGTGGACTTCCTGTTGATGCGCGTACCGACATTTGGAGCCTGGGAGTCGTGCTCTATGAAATGGTTTCCGGGTCGCACCCGTTTACTGGCGCGACACCGACTGACGTCATCATTTCAATCGCTGAGCGCCAGCCAGAGCCGCTCACGAAGTGCGTCGCGGACGCGCCGGTCCGGTTAGAAGAAATAGTGCGGAAGACTCTGGCAAAGGAACGGCAGCAGCGTTACCAAACCGCGGATGATCTTCTGCGGGATCTGAAATCGTTAAGCCGCGAGTTGGAGTTTAAATCCGAACTGGGGCAGGTAAAGGAAACAATCCCACCTCAGCCTGCGGTGGTAACTAATCGTCTGCAGTTTAATACGTCTCGAGTTTTCAAGTTTAGGTGGTCAATCAGTCGGGTTCTGATCCTGTGCGCAATTGTTGCGGGCTTGATTGCAACTGCGCTGATTGCATCTCGATCTCTTCGCCCGAGTGATTCACAGGTTCCGTCGTCAGAAATCAAGTCGCTTGCAGTGCTGCCCATGACAAATCTATCCGGTGATCCAGCCCAGGATTATTTTGCTGACGGTATGACCGAGACTTTGATCGCAGGGTTGGCGAAAGTTGGCGCCCTCAGGGTGATGCCGCGAACCTCTGTCATGCAATATGAGAACACGACTAAACCCGTGCCGGAAATAGCGCATGAGCTGAACGTTGACGCCGTTGTTGAAGGATCGGTGCAGCGTGTATCAGACCACGTAAAAATCAGTGTCCAACTAATTCAGGCTTCGACTAATCGTCAACTCTGGACTCGAACGTACGACCGCGAACTGCGCGACGTACTTGCGCTCCAGAATGAGGTAGCAAGAGATGTAACGCAGGCTGTACAGATCAAGTTAACGCAGCAGGAGCAAATGCGTTTGGCCGGCTCGCGACAAATTGACCCGGTCGCTTATGACTATTACTTGCGCGGCAAATACTACCTGGGACGTCAGACAAAGAGTGACAATCAAACCGCGATCGAGATGTTTGAAAAAGCGGTTGCTGCAGATCCAAACTTCGCCGCGGGCCAGGCCGAATTAGCCCAAGCATGCGTTTGGCGCTTGTTCTTATTCGCTCCGGAAGAACGAAAGATGGAAGAGAAGGCCTTCGTTGCTGTCAGGAAGGCGTTATCGCTCGATCCCGATTTAGCTGAGGCCCACCTTGCTCAGGGTCGTTTACTTTGGACGCCATCCAACCACTTTCCTCACGACAAAGCTATCCAGGAATACCGCCGCGCGCTGGAACTAAATCCGAGTCTTGATGAGGCACGGCATCAACTTGCAGTCGTCTATGCACACATTGGGCTGCTTGATGAGTCGCTGCAGGAGCTGCAAAAAGCAATTGCCATTAATCCCAGCAACACCCTCGCCAGATATCGGGTGGGTGAGGTGCTTTTGTTTCAAGGTAAATATGAAGAATCGCTCGCGGCATTACGTAACGTTCCTCGCGAATCTAATCCAGCGTTGATTGGCCATCAGATGGCTTATGCCTTGTTCTGTCTTGGAAAGAAAGAGGAAGCATCGGCGACACTCGTGCAGTTTCTAAAAGACTACCCGGAAGACAATCGCGGCTTGCTGACGAGTTTGGAGGCAGTGCTGGCAGCTTCAGATAAACAGGAACGCAGGGCAGAGGAAAAAATTCAATTGGCTGTAAAGAAAGGAAAGGGTTTCGGTCACTTTCATCACACAGAGTATTTCATTGGAGTCGCGTATGCGTTAATGAACAAACCGGACCAGGCGATCAAATGGTTGGAGCAGGCAGTTGATGAAGGATTTCCCTGTTACCCCTTGTATGAGCACGACGCAAATTTGAATTCGTTGCGACAAGATGGTCGGTTCATTGCGTTGTTGGCGAAGTTGAAACAGCAGTGGGAGTCGTACAAGACGCTCAGCCTTCCCAGTTAGCTTCAGGCAGCGGTTTGCCAGTTTCTCCGAAGTATTTGGCAATGCATAGAACGAGATCGACATCAGAAGTGACGTGACATTCCATATCCGCTAAACCCTGGACGCTGGTCCAGAGCCCAACTTCCTCAGTGCCTTTGTCCTTGTCGAACAACCTGAGTTGGTCGTAGTTTCCAGCAGTCAGATAACAAAGTGAAACTCTAAAAGAGCTATGACTTGGTTTTTGATCTCGGTGGCCCTCTGTGTCCACCGGGACTCTGTGGCTGGTCAAGGTTCGTTCTTCACCACCGAGGCACAGAGACACAGAGGAAGCACAGAGAAAAACCAAACTGATTTCAATGGTCTTTCAAACAAGTTTCAAAGAAGACGCAGCGGGCACCGAGGTGGCGCAGAAAAGAACTCAGTTCTCATAACAGCTCAAATCGGCAATCGACAATCGGCCATCTTCTTATATACTGCATGTGCTCGACAGCCACTCATTCCGACGACTGAACCAGCATCTTCTGTCTATGCCCGAGTTCCGATCTGGTATTTCTAACCGAGTCCTTCTCCCACAAATTCAACGGAGCGTGCGATGAACATAGTTGTGTTGCGTGAGACACAAGCTGGCGAAGCACGCATTGCGTTGATGCCGGAATCAATCAAGAAACTCGTTGCATTGAAAGCCACGGTGCAGATAGAAAGTGGCGCCGGTCTTGGCGCGGCTAGAAGCGACGACGAATTTCGGGAAGCAGGCGCGGAAGTCTCAACCGACAGAAATGCACTGCTTGAGTCGGCCGATGTTTTGGCAGCTGTCAATCGACCGAAAGAGGAAGACTTCAACCGGCTTAAGAAGGGCGCCGTCGTCATCGGATTTCTTCGCCCATTGGATGAACCCAAAGCTCTGCAGCCTGCACTTAGTCGAGGTCTAACAACTTTCGCGGTTGAACTCATTCCACGAATAACACGTGCGCAATCGATGGATGCACTCTCCTCGATGGCGACCGTCGCCGGTTACAAGGCGGTTATCACCGGTGCGGAAAAAATCCCGAGGATGTTTCCCTTGTTAATGACTGCCGCAGGTACCGTTCCGCCTGCGCGCGTGCTTGTCCTCGGCGCCGGCGTAGCTGGACTACAGGCAATTGCAACCGCGCGAAGACTTGGTGCTGTCGTCGAGGGCTACGACGTACGTGCGGCGGCTGGTGAACAAGTGAAGTCTCTCGGCGCGACTTTCCTGGAAGTCGATCTCGGCGGAATCAAAACGGAAGACGCTGGTGGCTATGCAGTTGAGCTGTCGGACGAAGCGATGAATCGCGGCAGGGCGCTGATCGCCGAACATGCAAGGCAAGCTGACATCATCATTACGACTGCGCAGGTTCCAGGACGCCGTGCGCCATTACTGATCACAGAGCAAGCCGTCGACGGGATGAAGCGTGGCTCGATGGTAATCGATCTGGCCGGCGCAACTGGTGGTAACTGCGCACTGACAAAGGCTGACGAAACAGTTGAACGAAACGGCGTGACGATCATTGCCCCGACTAATCTGGCCGCCACGGTTCCAGTACATGCCAGTCAACTGTATTCGCGTAACGTCACGGCATTTCTGTCACCGATCATCAAAGACGGTCAGTTGCAGATTGATATGAAGGATGACGTAGTAGGGCCATCGTGCGTTACTCATGACGGAAAAGTGGTGAACAAGCGAGTGGCGGAGTTGTTGACATAAGTAAATTCAAACGGAGTTAAAAGATGTCTTCAGAAAGTTTGATTTCAGCTCTTTACGTCTTTGCGCTGGCGGCCTTTCTTGGCTACCAGGTGATTTCACGTGTGCCGCCGTTACTGCACACTCCTCTGATGTCAGCAACAAATGCAATCTCAGGAATCTCGCTGGTCGGCTCAATCGTAACTGCCGGAGCGCACTACAACACTGTCAGTACGATCCTGGGATTCATCGCCGTAGTTTGCTCCACGACGAACGTAGTCGGCGGGTTTGTGATTACCGATCGGATGCTTCGGATGTTTAAGAGGAAGAAATAACGTGAAAGAGCTATCTATCATTGGTCATTTGACATGTATCAGTTTCCATTTTTTAGAACCTTTGATTGGACCAAACTCGTCATCGGTTTGTGTTGTTGTTCCCGAAGGGTCTTAAAAATGGAGACTGATAAATGTCAAATGACCAATGACAAATAGGCATTTTCTCTATTGATTCCAGTGCAAACCTACTTCATAGAACTCAGCTACCTACTCGCTTCAATCCTTTTCATCCTCGGATTGAAGGGTTTGAGCCATCCCGAAACGGCCAAGCGCGGTATGCACCTCGCCGAGTTCGGAATGCTCATGGCCATCATCGGTACGTTGATGCACCACGAGATCATCAGCTACACGTGGATCATCACTGGACTCGTTATCGGTTCACTGGTCGGTCTTGCTATGGGTGTCTGGGTGCCGATGACGGCAATGCCACAACGAACTGCGTTGTCGCATGCCTTCGGTGCTTTCGCTGCCGCTCTGGTAGGAATCTCGGAGTTTTACAGGGTCTATGCCAGCGGAGGTCATCTCGAGCGCATAACAATGGGCGCGCTCGGATTTGAAGTGATGCTGGGCGCACTCACTACAACCGGGAGCCTGCTCGCGTTTGCCAAACTTCAGGGCCTGGTTCGCGGCACGCCAATGACGTACAAAGGCCAAAACGTATTCAACATGGTCTTGTTGGCGATCACTGTCTCAATCTTCGTCTATCTGATCTTTGTACCCGGCTCTCTGCCATTGTTCTTCACGATGGTTGGACTCGCGTTCATCTTCGGGCTCTTACTGGTGATGCCGATTGGTTCGGCTGATATGCCGGTCGTCATGTCACTGCTGAACTCGTACGCTGGTCTGGCTTCTGCAGCAACTGGTTTCGTACTCAACAACAAAGTACTGATTATCGCCGGCACACTCGACGGCTTCTCGGGTTTCATTCTCTCCATCCTTATGTGCCGGGCAATGAATCGTTCCATGACGAACGTGTTGTTTGGTGCATTCGGAAGTGCCACCACAACGGCAGTAGGCAGTGGTGAACTGCAGGGGTCGATGCGCGAAGTTAGTCTCGACGACGTTGCCACTCAACTCGCGTATGCAAACAAAGTCGTATTCGTGCCCGGTTATGGACTCGCAACAGCACAAGCGCAACACGCGGTGCGTGAACTGGCTGACGTTCTTGAGAAGCGCGGCGTCACTGTCAAATACGGTATTCATCCAGTGGCCGGTCGCATGCCTGGACATATGAACGTCTTACTTGCTGAAGCCAACGTTCCCTATTCTGCGCTCTATGAACTCGAACAGATCAATCCGGAGTTTCCAACGACCGACGTCTCCGTCGTGGTTGGCGCAAACGACGTCGTCAATCCTGATGCTCGTGAAAATCCGGCGAGTCCAATAGCGGGCATGCCGATTCTTGATGTCGACAAATCGAAATCAGTGATCGTCCTGAAGCGAGGACAAGGTAAGGGTTTCTCCGGCCTCGAAAATCCCCTCTTTTTCAAGCCTGTGACCGGCATGCTCTACGGCGACGCCAAAGACACGCTGACGAGATTGGTGCAGGCAGTTCAGCACGCATAAGGTTTGGTGCTTTGTACTTTGAGCTTTGTACTTGGTACTTTGTCGTTGTATGTCCGATATGCCCTTGGAGTGCGGTGCCCCCGCACCGCTTTGGTATGGTTAGCAGCAGGAAAGAGAGGCTCTTACACCGTCCCTATACCAAAGCGGTGCGGGGGCACCGCACTCCAAGGACATATTCGGAGATCTAAAATTCCTCTTGGAGATCTTAATGCGAAGATTAATAAGTGCACTCGTTCTAACCAGTCTGCTCGCCGTTAGCTCCCCCCTTGGCTACGCGCAGCGGACTTCCGACAAATCAAAAAAGACCACGGCAGTCAGTGCAACCGCACAACGCGGTGTTGATACGATTTCTGCGTCGCAGATGAAAGACTATCTGACGTTTATCGCTTCTGATGAAATGGAAGGTCGCGACACACCTTCACGTGGTCTCGACACCACGGCAAAGTTTATTGCAATGAACCTGTCGCGTTGGGGATTTAAACCAGCCGGTGACAACGGAACCTTCCTGCAACGTATCGACCTCAAACGAGACCGCGTCCAGGGCGCTCAAACTCGAGTTGAATTAAATGGACGCGTTTTGACCCCTGGAACCGATTACCTTCCAGTAGGGGGTTCCGGAAACATCAGCGGCCAACTTGTCTTCGCAGGCAATGGTTGGTTTTTGAAGTCGAAGCAAATGGACGCCTACAGCGGTGTCGATGCTAACGGTAAAATCGCTGTCATCTTTGGTTCACCCAACGGTCCAGGGCGTGGAGGCGTACGAGCTGAGGGCAAGCAAGGCGAAGACTTCCTGAATCCAAGCGACTACGCGCGCAAGGTCGGGGCGGTTGGCATCATTTACCTTCCCGATTATCAGTATCTGGCCAACTGGGAACGGTTCCGGCAACGCATCATGGAACGCGGGACGACTGTAGTTGCCAAGTTTCAGACTCAAACCGCGCCGCTACCGTCAATTGTGGTTTCACCCGATGTCGCCACCTCCATCTTCCTTGGCGAGACACAAAGTGCGGTTGGCATCTTTAACGCGTCATACGGTCAGAGTCTTCCCGCCTCTTTCGCGCTGAATCCTAAAAAGACTATGACCTTGAGTTTGACTTCGAAATCGGAAATCGTGCCCACTCAAAACGTGGTGGCCATCTGGGAAGGCAGCGATCCGGTGTTGAAGGACGAATACGTCGCCGTTGGGGCGCACTACGATCACGTCGGTATCTGTCCACCGGTTGGCGCAGATAACATTTGTAATGGAGCAGACGATGATGGGTCCGGCACA
>DATEXA010000524.1:0-4462 GCA_035257465.1 Pyrinomonadaceae bacterium
GTCCCGCCGATGATCGCAAACCTGGGTTCAGGATCGCTTTACGTCATGTGCTGGCTTCTTGATAAGGGATTCGCTGATGATCTAGTGCAGGCTGCGCGCGCTACTTATGAATACGGCAACACCTTTCTATTGATTGCGGGCCTACTAAATTACCTGACGATGCTTGACGTCTTTGACATCGCGGCCGGGAGGAAACCGTGAGACATTTCCTCGTAATGACAGTTTTTGCCGCACTGGCCTCAGTAGTGTTTGGATCAGTTGCCAAGGACACTCCCCGTGAAAGATGCCTTTACGGAATGAAGGTTTTCGCTGAGTTCATGGTGATTGGGTTGATCCTTGGCTGGATCCTCTATTTCATTCCGTGATCTGGGAAGATGGGTTTAGTCGATACCGAAGCGCTGATTCTTCGAACTTATAATCTGGCCGAAGCTGACAAGATTGTCGTCTCTTTGACAAGATCCGCTGGCCTCGTGCGAGGAGTAGCAAAAGGCTGTCGAAAACTTAGAAATCGTTTCGGCGCCTCGCTGGAACCGTTCACTCATATACACCTCACGTTTTACGAGAAGGAGAATCGAGAACTCGTTACGATCAGTCAGACCGAAATCCTAAAGTCATACTTTAACCTCTCCTCCGATCCTTCAATCGTTACAGGCATGGCGTACATTGGTGATCTCCTCATCGAGTTTTCGCCGCCACATCAATCCAACGACTTGCTTTTCAGAATGGCCGCGGCATGCTTTGAGGCAATTGCACTGAGCCCCGAAGATCTTCAGTCGATACTCCGGTACTTTGAAGTGTGGCTGCTCAAGATAGAAGGTTTCATGCCCGACTTGAAAACTTGCGGCGAATGTCATCGCGTCTTCACAGTCGATGATGCCGTCTTCATGTCGCAAGATTTAGGACTACGCTGTCAGACGTGCAGCAATGGCAGAGGAGGCGCCGTCTCAAACCGACTGCACGCTCATCTGAGAACGACTGAAAAACTATCACCATCGAGATTTGCGGAAAGTGCGAGGGAAGTTCCGGTGCACACGAAGAGGGAACTGGCCGAATTAACTCATCAAATGATTGGTCGAGTGTTAGAGCGGCTGCCCAGGGTTCGGCCGACATTCGTTCAGTAGCAGAAACGCTTTGTTAACGCAAAACTTCAGCTTCAGAAGGTTACTAATACCCAGGTACATCGTTTGGGCAACGATACCTTACGTTTTACTTTCACTTCTGATGCTTTCAGCTGTGTTGTTTGCGCAACAGTTATCTCGCCTGGCTGAAGTCCTGGTCTATACCGATTTGCCGTTCTCGGTAATTGCAGGTATAGCCGTTACCCTCTTTCCAGGCGTTTTGAGCTTCACGATTCCTATGGCAACACTTGCTGGAATCCTGATCGGCTTTTCGCGAATGGGTTCGGACAGTGAAATTGTGGCTATGCGTTCTGCGGGTGTCGGCACATGGACAATGCTGTGGCCTGTGCTTCTCCTTGGATTGATAATGACCGGCGCCACGTTCTACATCCAGATTAAAGAGGTACCGCAAGCTGCTCGCGACCTGGAAAAAGTGGCGTTGCGAGGTGCGCTTGCCAAATTGGATTCTCCGGTTGAACCACGCACATTCAGCACGCTGCCTCGCTATGTGATCTATGTGAGGGATGGAAATAAGGCGCTGGGTACCTGGGGACGCGTTTTCATCTACGTGCAACAGCCGGATAATTCCACGCAAATCTTTACCGCCCGAAGTGGGCGAATCGATTCTTCAGGAGATCAGTCAGAGCTCGTCTTAACCGATGTACTGGGCACAAAATTCCCTGGCCCAAATGACGATCCAAAGAAGTCGTATGTAGTCGAACATTCAGAACAGTTAAGGGTTTCTATCAATACCGGGCGAGCCGACATTGTCCAGCGACTGAATCAGCGTGATCCCGATGCCGACACATTGGACTGGAGAGACTTGCGCCGCCGCGTTCGATCCGGAAATGCAGCTGAGAAAAGGGAAGCGACGAGGATTCTCAATCGCAGGATGGCCCTCGCCTCAGCGCCACTTCTCTTCTCACTTCTAGCGGGTGCTCTGGGCTTACGAGTGCGGCGTGGTGGTCGCAGTACTGGCGTAATACTCTCCTTAATCGCCGTTGTTGTTTATTACCTGATCTCGTTGCTCGGCGAGTCGCTCGCAAGAGTAGGTAGCATTTCACCGACTATCGGTCCATGGCTCGCAACGGCAGTAACTCTGAGCGTTACGATCTTACTTCTAGTCAAGAATCGCTTCACTGGATTTTCCCTCGGTCGCTTCGGATCCGGCAAAGAGCCAAAGACGGAACCCCTAAAGAAAATCGGTCCAAGTCGAACTCACGCATTCGGAGCGGACAGTTGGCGAATACCGAACCTGCTGGATGCGACACTGCTTCGCACACTGGCATTAAGCTTTCTGATTGGCTTCATTGCTCTCGCCGCAATCTTTAACATCTTTACGCTGTTCGAGCTCTGGCGTTTTATTGCCATCAACAGTTCAAGTGTTGCGCTCGTCGCGCGTTACCTCTTGTTTCTGATGCCGCTGGTTACAGTGGAACTCTTCCCGGCAGCGATGCTGATTTCAATTCTGGTCACGTATGCACTACTTGCAAAACGTCATGAAGCAATTGCCTGGTGGGCCTCCGGGCAAAGTGTCTACAGGTTAATGCTGCCAGGCTTATTTTTTGCGTTGACGATGGCTGCGTGCTCGTGGGTGATTCAAGAACATTTGATGCCGGGCGCGAACTTAAAACAGGATGCTTTGCGTGCACGAATCAAAGGAGGTGAAGCGCGAGCAATCACAGGTACTGGCAGACAGTGGCTTGCCTCCACGGATTCTCATCGTTTCTATTCCTATGAGTTTGACGAAAACCAGAGGACTTTGACCGAGCCTACAATCTATGAACTGGACTCAGATGCAGTACATCTAAGCAAAGTAGTTAGCGGAAAAGTCGGACGCTGGAACGAACCGCATCGTCTGACAGTAAGCGACACGGAGACTCTGTCGCTCAGTGGTATGGAGGTGGTTCGTCAAACTGCAACGGAAACTACGTTCGAAGCCGTTGACTCTCCATCAGTATTCAAGCCAAGTATTGATAAGCCGTCGCAGTTGAGTTCAAGCGGTCTGAATTCTTATCTCCGAGCTGCAAAGCAACGCGGCACAGATGTCTCAGCATTATCAGTAGCGCTTCAGAGGAAGTATGCGGGGCCTTTCGGCGTGATCATAATGGCTTTTATTGGGATGCCTCTGGCCGTTTCGTTTGGCAGAAAGGGGACGATTATCGCCTTGTGCGCAGCAGTCGTGGTGAGTGTCGCTTATTGGGCGGTGAGTGGAGGGTTTCAGCAACTCGGCAATCATGGCCTACTCCGTCCTGCCGTTGCTGGGTGGTCCCCGCTACTTATCTTCGCAGCAGCGGGGACCTATTTTCTTTCCAAAGTACGTACCTAGATTAGGTACCCGTTTCCCAACTCGAGATGTACTCCAGCTGTTCTGCGGTCAAAGTGTCGATTGCAATTCCGAGTGCTCTCAACTTCAGACTCGCAATTTCCTGATCCACTTCCTTCGGTAACAGGTGAACTCCCGATGAGAGGGTCCCCTTGTTTTTGACGAGATACTCAACTGAGAGCGCCTGGTTAGCAAAACTCATATCCATTACGCTTGCCGGATGACCTTCAGCCGCTGCCAGATTAATCAGACGACCTTCGCCAAGAACGATTACGCGGTTGCCGTTCGATTGAAGTTTGTATTCCTCAACAAATGGCCGCATTGTCATAGGTGCACCGGCCATTTCGCGCAACGCGACGAGATTCAGTTCAAGATCGAAGTGACCGCTGTTACATACAATCGCACCGTCTTTCATGTTCTTGAAATGCTCGCCGTCGATTACGTGACGATTGCCAGTTACGGTAACGAAGATGTCACCGATCGGGGCAGCCTTCGCAATTGGCATAACGCGGAAACCATCCATCACTGCTTCGACAGCCTTGATTGGATCGATCTCGGTTACGATCACGTTTGCACCCATGCCTCGAGCACGAAGCGCTACACCTTTACCGCACCAGCCATAACCGACAACTACGAAATTACGACCCGCGAGAAGAATGTTAGTCGCGCGAATGATCCCGTCTAGCGTCGATTGACCTGTGCCGTAACGATTGTCGAAGAAGTGTTTGGTTTGGGCGTTGTTGACAGCGATTGATGGGAAGGGAAGTACGCCGGCAGTTTGCATCGCCTCAAGGCGTTGAATTCCAGTCGTTGTCTCTTCGGTTGATCCGATGATCTCCTTTACCTGATCAGCGCGTTCTTTCAACAGAGTCGCAACAACATCTGAACCGTCGTCGATAATGATGTCCGGGTGAGTATCGAGAGCAGTTCTGACATGACGATTGTAAGTGTCGGTCGATTCGCCTTTGATTGCATAAACCGGAATTCCCCAGTCGGATACGAGTGAAGCCGCCACGTC
>DATEXA010000525.1:0-14838 GCA_035257465.1 Pyrinomonadaceae bacterium
CGCCGCCACCACCTCCGCCGCCACCACCACCTCCGCCACCGCCACCAAATCTACCGCCACCTGCTGGTCGTGGTGGTGGATCACCACGCAGGTTCCATTGAACTCGATTGAGACCTGCGTCTTTGGTAGCCGCGATAGTGCGGACGACCTTGCCACTGTAGTCGGAGATAGTCAGCTTTACATCACCTGCCGGCGCTGACTTCAGGTAATAACTAATTGCGGTTCCCGGACTTGGATTTGTTCCGCGATAGTTCTTCGATCCACCCGTATATCTTCCCAAACGCGTGTCGTTGTTCCAGATTGTTCCCGGCCTTACCTCGAAGAGGAACGCGTCTGATTCCGTTATCTTCGGAGTCAGTGTCTGCAGTGCAGAGATGTCGTCAAGTATGTAAATGCCTCTACCATGCGTCCCCAGGATCAGATCGTTGTCTCTTGGATGAATAAGTATGTCGTCGATGCG
Organism: Pyrinomonadaceae bacterium; assembly: GCA_035257465.1. Classification (GTDB taxonomy): domain Bacteria; phylum Acidobacteriota; class Blastocatellia; order Pyrinomonadales; family Pyrinomonadaceae; genus PSRF01. Next base: position 461 of record DATEXA010000525.1, read on the forward strand.
CACAGTTGGCAGTCCTGACATCATCGGTTTCCATTCGGCACCACCGTTTAAGGAGACAAACAAACCAAACTCAGTACCCGCGAACAGCAGATCCTTATTCTTTGGATCTTCGCGAACAACATTTACCGTGCCCCATTTCGGCAGATTGTTAACGATAGGTGTCCACGTCGCACCGTAGTCTCGCGTGACGAACAGATAAGGCTTCAAGTCGTCGAAGCGATGACCATCCACTGCCAGGTAACAGGTCCCCGCGTCGAAGTGCGAAGGCTCCACTCGATTGATGTGATAAGTGTCGCCAATGCCCGGCACGTTCTTGTAAACGTTGTTCCAGGTGGTACCACCATCACGACTGATCTGGACGTTACCGTCGTCAGTTCCGACCCAGATAACGCCTGGCAGTTTCGGAGACTCGGCAATCGTCACGATGTAGCCGTAGCTCGTATAACCATCGTGCTTCGACGCCATCGGTTTATCTCCTGGCACTCCCATAATCGGTAACGTGTTTCTATCGATGTGCTTGGTCAAGTCAGCGGTCGCGGTCCACGTGTCGCCGCGATCGAGCGACTTGAAGAACCTATCGCCACCGGTATAGATGACACGCGGATTGTGAGGCGACAAAACGATCGGTGTGTTCCAGTAGAAGCGATACTGGTCACTGGCAGACGGAGTTGGCACAACGTTCGATTGAAGATTTCCCGCGCCGAAGCCGCCGCCACCGCCCAATCCCTGGGCGGCCGCGAAGGCAGCAAGCTGCGGATCCGGCGTAGCCTCCGGCGAAGGCGAAGCTCCCGGAGACGGACTTGGCGCAGCAGCAGCACCACCTCCACCACCCTGTCGTCCACCTCGGCCCCTTTGCTGTAAGCCACGCGGACGAATACTGACACTGCGACCAGTTCTCAAGTCGAGACGATTCATCGCGCCATTCTGTGATTCCGAATAGACGATGTTGGGATCGGTGGGATCAGATTGTGCGTAGAAACCATCGCCCCCACCAACTCGAAACCAATCGGCATTTGTGATTCCGGCCTGCAAAGAACGTGTCTGACTCGGACCGCCCCATGAACCGTTGTCCTGTAGTCCCCCGTAAACGTAATAAGGTTTGCGCATGTCCACGGCGACGGCGTAGAACTGCGCCGCAGGAATCGTGTTCACGAACTCCCACGTCGCACCTTGATCGTACGTAACGTCCAACCCACCGTCGTTTCCTATCCAGAGGTGATCTCCGTTATTGGGATCAATCCAGATTGCATGGTGGTCACTGTGAGCTATGCCCTGTTGCAGCGACTTGAAGGTCTTGCCGCCATCAGTCGACTTACTGAAATTGAGTCCACCGACGAAAACGTTTTCAGGATTCTTTGGGTCAACGCGAATCTGGCTGTAATACATCGGCCGATTGTTTTCGTTGCTGACAATGCGCCATGTTTTTCCTTTGTCATCAGAACGCCAGACGCCCGGCTTTTTTGGATCCAGAGGAGTCGGTGTTGGCGAAGCTGCGGGAGACGGTGAAGGTGATGGTGACGGACTGGGACTGGGTGTTGCTTGCCCACCAGTTTGCTCTTCTCCGCCTGTTCCTGTGCTTGCTCCAACTTCCATCTGAGCGTATAGGGTGTTTGGATTCGATCGCGCAACATCGATTCCGATTCGACCGAGCAGGCCTTCCGGAAGACCGCCGCCTTCGAGTTTCTTCCACGTCTTGCCGGCGTCAACAGTCTTCCACAAACCTGAGCCGGGTCCTCCGCCATTGAAGCCCCAGGACGTTCTGCGTCTCTGGTATGACGCAGCGTAAAGTGTCTTGGGTTCTGAAGGATCGATAACGAGGTCGGTGAAGCCAGTATCTTCATCGATGAATTTCACATTCGTCCAAGTCTTACCACCATCGACGGTCTTATAAATTCCGCGTTCTTTGTTGGGGCCAAATAGGTGGCCGAGCACTGCAACATAGACGACGTTCGGATCTTTCGGATCGATAACGATTCGCGCGATGGTCTGCGAATCCTCGAGGCCCATTTTCTTGAACGTTTTGCCAGCGTCGGTTGACTTGTAGATACCATCGCCGAAGCTGGAGCTTTGACGATTATTCGCTTCGCCGGTGCCAACCCAAACAATGTTCGGATCCGAAGGAGCGATGGCTATATCCCCAATCGAGGCGGTTGAGTACGTCTCGAAGATCGGCTGAAAGGTCGTGCCATTATTTGTCGATTTCCAAACCCCACCCGTCGCGAAACCGATATAAACGATGTAGGGATTAGTCTCAACCGCAGCGATATCGTCGACACGGCCACCCATACTGGCTGGACCGATACCGCGGAAGACAAATCGCTTGAGCACAGGATCCGTCGACCAATTGATGGGTGTCGGCGTGGGTGTTGGGCTTTCAGCGCCGGTTGTTTGCGCAGCACCGACTACTCGCTCAGTTTGTGGCGCGGGTGGTGGCGCAGGCTGTTGACCGTTTCCTTGTGAGTACACCGTCACAGTGGCGAGTGCAATGCCGACAACTATCACGAGTAGTAGCGCAACATCCTGGACGGAGCGCGACCTTTCTTTCATACGAAAGTATCCTTTCAACAGAAATGATTACTAAAATCTACGAGAGGTAAAACGTTGCCCTGGCTGGGCAGTAGAACGGTGTTTACTAACGCTTGCGAATGTTCCGCTGGTTGAATTGCGGACTATAAAAAAACTACAGCCGTGAATGCAACTATCTTTACGATTCTTTACATTCAGGTCAGTTTCACTGACCCCGCGTCTCAAGTCGGCTTAACCAAGCAGCGTAACGATCGCGTTTGGCCTGGAGCCACGATTTGAAATCAACGGGAGGGACGGGTCGTGTGGAGATGATCTGATCCAGCTCTCGAAGCAGGATTTTTTCTTTCTGACTGAAAAGCCATTTCGGCCGACGACGATGGTGGTTGACACGAGGTAATATTAAGACGAAATTTCCCTAACAGTTCTTCTTGCTCCACTACTGATCTTTGACCACGAAGCAATGTCACTGTCACCTCGGTGGTTTCACCGTTGAACTGTGGTTCAAGTCTTACAGCGCGAATTGGCAACGCGCCTTGAGGCAACCGCCAATCAGAAATCCTTACAAACCTTGTTACCCAAATCCACGCGGGCTTGGCTTCAAGACCACGAATATCGATATATGTCCTGCGCAGGGCAGGGTTGTAGTTTACTTCCAACTTCAGTGTGGCGCGTGTGGGAGTTACTTGTGTTGAATTGTTGGGAGGTGGTTCCTGGGCCAAACATAAAGCGGCCAAGGTGGATATCACCAGGACCGCCATTGTGAAAGGCTTGAGCATTCGCGAAACTCAGCCATGCCAGGTGCCGTTACTAATACTTTCTGCGAGGCGTTTAGCGTCTGGCAAAGCATCAAGAGCTTTGAGAACCTGCGTGTCACTGTCAAGAAGAACTCGAGCTCCCGCATCGTTTGAAAATGCAGCAGTGATGATCTCCTGACGTAAGCGTAACTTTGAGTATTCGAGTTCCTCATCAACCTGCGCGGGTGTAACTTGCAAATCGGGTTGGTTGCGGACGAACAGTCGAAACGCTTCAAGTAAACGATCTGTAATCGGAAAGTCTGTGGGTCGAGCATTCTTCCCGTATTGCACTTTGTCGACTTTGTAAGACTCCAGACCCGGCAGCACTCCGGATGCTAGTTGTCTGGTGAAATGAAAAGCGGCTTCGGCAATTCGAAAGCGTCCGGGGGTATTCGCTGGCTCCTTGACTTCAATATCCGGCGTGATGCCGCCGCCACCGTAAAATACCCGCCCGGCAGCAGTCTTGACTGCAGGGCCGGTTTGCGGATGCGGCGTTGGAGATGCGAGCGCAAGAGGTGAATTAAGATTTCCCGGTGATGCGCTTGGTTGTGGTTCGATCTCACTTGGATCGTGTCTCGTGTAATAGTCGTACAGAGAACCGCTTGAATAGTCACGCTGAAGTGATCGCCCGTATGGAGTGTAGTACCGAGCGGTCGTCAAAGTCAGTCCAGTATTAAATGGCAATTGGAATATTCTCTGCACCAACCCTTTGCCAAAACTCGTTTCCCCGACAATCAAACCTCTGCCGTGATCCTGAATAGCACCGGCGACGATTTCAGATGCAGATGCAGTGTTGCGATTAATCAAGACTACGAGTGGAACACTCGCGGGATCCGAACCGCTCGATTTGTAGACAACTGGTTCGCTGTATTCGGTTCGCCCCTTCACGGAAACAACAACTTGGCCGCGGGGAAGAAACTCACTAGCCACGTCAATCGCCTGGTCGAGTAGACCGCCCGGGTTACCACGAAGGTCTAGAATCAGCTGGCGCATTCCCTGTTCGTCAAGTTTCTTGATCGCCTGACGAAGTTCGTCGTCGCTGGAGCGCTGGAACCCCCCGGTCAATCCGATGTATCCAGTGCCGGGACGGATAATGTAGGCATTTCGAATCGTGGGTAACGGAACCGAGTCTCGAACGATCGTGAAGTAGAGAGGAGCCTGCGAGCCGGCTCTGTCGACTTTGATCGTTACTGGCTCACCCAGGCCGCCGCGGACATTTTTTGAAACCTGCTCGCTTGTCCAGTCACGAGCGTCTTTCCCGTCCACCTCGAGAATCTTGTCACCGTACTTCAAACCGATCTTGGCGGCAGGAGTACCTTCGACAGCTGACTGGATGTAAACACCATCTCGGTGTTGGACAATGGTGACACCAATACCGTAGAAGCGAGAATCCTGATCTTCTTTTAGCTTTCTAAACTCGCTGAATGGGAAATACGCCGAGTGAGGATCCAACGTCGACAACATTCCCTGGATCGCAGCTTGAGTGGCCTTCTCGTAATCAATATCACCAGAATAGTTTCCGGTGATGGTTGAAATCGCTTCATTGTAGTCTTTCTCGATTTCGTCGTCGGAGGCACGATACGTATTGGTCTTTCCTGTAGCACCCAGGCCATTAAACTTTCGAGAACTGCCGAGTGTTCCTCCAAAGATCGCTGCCAGGATGACTGTCACCGCAGCTACGGCCAGAAACTTCCGGCCGAATCGAACATCGTGGTAAGTCGGGGAGGACTCGTTTAATTGGCGGGCAGCTTCCATGAAAAGAATATTAGCACAGCAAGGTGTCCGAGTCAGACAGCAGCTTATCGCCTGATCGCCTGTGGTATATTGCGCGGGAGAATCTTCAATGGCCGCCTCCCTCTCCATCATCATCCCTGCGTACAACGAGGCGGTTCGATTGGCAAAGACCCTTCGCATTATGGTCGCTTACCTCCGTGACAGTTGGCCCGAAGCCGAGTTGATTGTGGTTGACGACGGCTCTACCGATCAGACAGCCGCACTCGCCCGCGAAACTTTTGCAGACGCCGCAGGTTTGCGGACGTCAGTGATTAGCTACAAGTCGAATCTTGGAAAGGGACGGGCCGTCAGACTTGGCCTACTTGCTGCTCGAGGTGATGTCGCACTCTTCTCGGATGCCGATCTGTCGACACCAATAACGGAGACGCCCAAGCTCGTCGATCCGATTATGAGCGGTGAATGCGACCTCACGTTTGGCTCACGAGCATTGGACCGGAACCTAATCGGGGTACATCAACCGTGGCGGAGAGAGCAGGGCGGTCGTGTATTCAACATGGTCGTTCGTTTGGCGACTGGCCTTCCCTTCTGGGACACGCAATGTGGATTCAAAGCGTTTCGTATGGAAGCATGTCGACCACTGGTCGAGGCTGCGACGGTAGATCGATTTGGATTCGACGTCGAACTTATCTACCTGACTTATCGCGCTGGTCTCAGGCTTCGTGAGATTCCGGTTCGCTGGGACCACAATGAAGGCAGCAAAGTTAGTGTCGTAAGTGACAGCTTCCGTATGCTGAATGAGGTTGGCTTGATCCGACAGCAAGCGCGACGAGGGGTTTATGACCAAGCGATCAAGCAAGTGAAGGAACAGAAGTAGGGTTTGGGTCTTCGGGCTTCGGTCTTTGAACTTTGTGCTTTGTTAACTGTATGGGTTATCACTCTCGACTCATAAAGCACAAAGCACAAAGTTCAAAGCGCCGAGATCAAAAACCAAGACCTAGCATCAGCATTCCGCAATGTTTATACTTTTCTCATGCGAGCCCGTCTCAACGTAAACATCGACCACGTCGCCACTGTTCGTCAGGCGAGGCGTGCACCGGAACCCAGCGTGATTGCCGCAGCCATGGCTAGTGAGCAAGCTGGCGCCGACGGTATCACTATTCACTTACGCGGTGACCGCCGGCACATTCACGATCTTGACGTAAAGCTCTTGCGCGACTGTGTCACGACTTACCTCAATCTCGAAATGGCTGCGTCTGAAGAGATGTTGAAGATCGCACTCGAGCTGAAGCCCGATGCTGTAACTCTCGTCGCCGAAAACCCGAACGAGATAACTACCGAAGGCGGACTCGACGTTAAGACAAACGTTGCCATCGTCCGCGCGACGGTTGCGCGTCTACGTCAGGCAAATATACTCGCAAGCCTGTTCATAGATCCTGATTCTGCGCAAATCGCAGTCTCTCATGAAGTGGGTGCACAACAGGTCGAACTGTGCACAGCGGCATATGCTGAGTCGACTTTGCATGGCCGAGCGATTCATGGCGAGGGAGCAGCTCGCGCGGCCCAGGAGTTGAGAAGGCTAAGAGAGGGTGCTGCACTCGCAACGCAGTACGGTCTGCATGTCGCGGCAGGTCATGGTCTGACTTACCGAAACGTTGGCGCAGTCGCAGGCATCGCGGAGATTTCGGAATTCAACATAGGCCACAATATCGTGGCCCGATCAATTTTTATTGGATTGGAAAAAGCAGTGGAAGAGATGCGGGCCGCTATACAGTTAGGTTCCAGATTAGGATCGAGAAGAAGCGAGCTGTAGTCTCACTTCGGAACGTGCCAGTTCAGTTCGTGCAATTTCCAGATCGTCCTCGCTACCGGACCAACCAGATAACTGTTTCTCTAATCTTTCACGAGACGCCCGCGCACTCGCGACATCAATCTCCTCGGGCCGCTCCGCTATCACCGCCAGAACAGATACGCGATCGTCGCGTACTTCGACAAAACCACCGGAAACATGGAGCTGGGAGTTTTTTCCGTCCTGAACATACGTAAGGACGCCGGTCTTCAATTGCGAGATCAGGGGCGTGTGGCCAGGGAGTATTCCAAGTTCACCGTTGAGACCGGGAACAGTAACCATATCCACGGGCTCATCAAGCAAGCGCCGTTCTGGGGTAACAATTTCGAGTTGAATCTTGTCCGCCATTTTGCTCCGGGATGAGGACAGAAGGCGTGTCCTTCCGCCCTCATCAGTAATCCTTCAGTCTTTACTGTGCTATGGTCTTCGCTTTTTCAATAACCTCTTCGATCGTTCCCACCATGTAGAAAGCCTGCTCAGGAAGATCGTCGTGTTTGCCGTCAACAACCTCACGGAAGCCTCGAATCGTATCTTCTAATTTCACATACTTTCCCTGGAGGCCGGTGAACTGCTCGGCCACGTGGAATGGTTGAGAGAAGAACCTTTGAATCTTTCGAGCCCGCGCCACAATCAGCTTATCTTCGTCCGATAATTCATCGAGACCGAGAATCGCGATGATGTCCTGCAGATCTTTGTAACGCTGCAAGACTCGTTTCACATCCTGTGCTGTGTTGTAGTGCTCCTCACCAAGAATTCGCGGATCGAGAATTCTTGAAGACGATCCCAGCGGATCGACTGCCGGATAGATTCCAAGTTCAACGATTTGTCTCGAGAGCGCAGTGACCGCATCGAGGTGCGCAAACGTTGTCGCCGGTGCTGGATCTGTGTAGTCGTCTGCCGGAACGTAAACGGCCTGGATCGACGTCACTGAACCAGTCTTGGTTGATGTGATCCGTTCCTGCATTTCGCCCATCTCTGTTGCCAGGTTTGGTTGGTATCCGACTGCAGAAGGCATCCGGCCCAACAATGCCGATACTTCCGAGCCTGCTTGAGTGAAGCGGAAGATGTTGTCGATAAAGAGAAGCACATCGAGACCTTGATCGCGGAAGTACTCAGCTACCGTCAAACCTGACAGTGCAACACGAAGACGCGCTCCGGGCGGCTCGGTCATCTGACCATAAATAAGAGCAACTTTCGATTTGCCAATCGTGTTCATGTCCACTTTGGTGAGATCAAATTGTCCGGTCTCTTTGAAGTGCTTATTGAACGTATCGCCAAACTGAATAACTTCCGACTCCACCATTTCACGCAAAAGGTCATTACCCTCGCGCGTTCGTTCACCAACGCCTGCAAAGACAGAGAAACCTGCGCGCGCCTTTGCGATGTTGTTGATGAGCTCCATGACGATAACCGTTTTGCCAACGCCGGCTCCGCCGAACAAACCGATCTTGCCGCCGCGTAAGAATGGCTGAACCAGATCGATAACCTTGATTCCGGTTTCGAACATCTGGAGCTCGGTCGACTGCTCTTCAAACGTGGGGGCGTGGCGATGGATTGGATAGCGCTCTGTGTGTTTGACCTCGCCGAGAGTGTCAACGGGGTCACCAATAACATTCAGCACGCGGCCAAGGGTGCCTTCGCCTACCGGCATTGTGATCGGACCGCCTGTGTCAATAGCTTTCATGCCGCGAACCATACCGTCTGTCGGCAACATCGAGACGGTGCGAACCCGACCTTCACCAAGGTGTTGCTGTACCTCGGCAATGACATCGATCGGTGCCTGAACATCAAAGCCGTCAGAAACGACTCGGAGCGCCTGATAAATCGGCGGCAGGTACTTACCTTCAAACTCAACGTCTAGAACTGGTCCGATGATCTGAACAACTTTGCCGACATGATGACCGTCGGCGGTTACGTTAGGTGTAGACATACGGTCGATGAACTCCTCTTTCCGCCTATAAAGGGGAACAAACTGGCAGGTTTAAAAGCCGCCTAAGATAACACAGGCGGCAAAAGCCACAAAATGATTGCTAATTGAGCTCGCGTGCTAGCTCTTCGCAACAAACTCACAGTCACCTTTAGATGAAAACCATTCGGGAATCGTTAGTCAGAAATTTGGTGTCCTTTCCAAATTTCTGAAACCTCACTTGTACTAGCATCGTAGTACAAGTGAGAAATGAGCCAAATCTTTTCCTTAAGCCCTTCGCATCCGATGCCGCTATATGCGCAGCTCACGCGAGCGATTCAATTCGCAATCACCACTGGGCGGCTGAAAATTGGGGACCAACTGCCAACAGTCAGGCAGTTGGCTGTGGAACTTCGCGTCAACGCCAACACGGTAGCCAAAGTCTATGCCGAGTTGGAGCGTGCCGGAGTTCTCGAAACGCGAAGAGGCGTGGGAACGTTTGTGGGCGCCCGTCATTTCGAAGCTAAGAATCGTCGGGATCATGAGGCGATCTTGCGCGAGCTTGTCGACCGGTTCATCGAGGAGGCCGGTGCGATGGGTTTCTCAACCGACGATCTGCTTAACCAACTACAAAGCAGGCGCAAGAAGGAGACGAAGAAAAATGTCTAGTAACAATAGTCTGATGCAAACCAGGAGCACTTTGCCTTCAATGAACACACCTCGGGTAAACGTCGTGTCGGCGGTGGCGTTTCTCATCCCTGCAGTACTTGGTGTGCTCGCAACCATCGCTTCCGGTTCGTTCAACCCAATAGGGGCGATCGTCGGGATCTTGCTCGGGCTATTCCTCGCTCAAGCACCCAAGATTGCTCGCCAATGGGAGCGCGCAGTGGTGCTGCGACTTGGCCGTTACGTTGGACTACGTGGACCTGGTTTGTTCTTTATTATTCCGTTTGTCGACTCAATATCTGCGTGGGTGGACCAACGTGTGATTACCACAAGCTTTGCTGCTGAAGAAACTCTTACTTCAGATACGGTCCCCGTTAACGTTGACGCGGTTCTGTTCTGGATGGTCTACGATCCTGAAAAGGCTGCTCTTGAAGTTCAGAACTACCCGCAAGCAGTGAGCTGGGCAGCACAGACTGCGCTCCGTGACATCATTGGGCGGACGTCGTTAACTGATTTGCTGCGCGGACGTGAACGAATTGAGGAAGAGCTGCAACAACTGATCGACGAACGATCAAATCCCTGGGGTGTTACTGTGCAATCAGTGGAAATGCGCGACGTGATCATTCCCGCGGCCCTTCAGGATGCGATGTCACGCGAGGCACAAGCAGCACGTGAGAAACAAGCGCGAATCATACTAGGTCAGGCGGAGGTAGAAATCGCCCACTCCTTTGAGACCGCCGCTCGTTCGTATCAAAACAATCCCACAGCTTTGCATCTCCGTGCCATGAACATGCTCTACGAAGGTTTGAAAGAGAAAGGCGCGTTGATGTTGGTTCCTAGCAGCGCGGTTGAATCGATGGGAATGGGAGGACTTATGGGCGCGGCTGCATTGAGACAGCAAACGCTTACAGGAAGTAAAGAGGTTCCAGAATAGACAACTCGTCGTAATTGAAGAAGCCCCGTGTGAAAATTCACACGGGGCTTTCGAATGTCTGATTACTAAACCTATCTGACGTCCGGGTCGATGCGAATCTTCATGCGCTGCAAGACCTGAAGGTCTTCTTCGGTGAGATCCAAAGTGGCACTTTCGTCTTCACTCTCGTCTTCCCCTGCGTGTGGTCGCAATCCAATCTCCAACCTCAGCGTCAACTCCATTTCATATCCTGCTTCACGCAGACGCTCGATGGCCTCGGCAACCTTAGTTGAGTTCTCCACCGATTCGTTTATCGCGGTGCCGATTTCACGAACAATCTCTTTTGCGTCGTCGTCGATTTCCAATTCAAAAGCCTTCTATTTAAGATGTCTCGCCTCGTCGCTATGCTACTTGACCAAACTGATGAGGGTCAACCAGAGTTTTTCCGGCTTTTCCCGATAGCTTCACGCCACTAGATTGAATTCCCCGTTGTCCATTAGTTTTCATTTCTCGATATGGGTTTGAAGTTATAGACTGTGGCGGACCACTCGATCACAATCATAGTTAGAGCGCAAGCAAGTTCTGACCGACCATTGGAATACCACCATGTACGGAACGATCGGAATACTAACAGGCGGCGGTGATGCGCCAGGACTAAACGCCGTGATTCGCGCTGTAGTGAAGACAGCCACATGTGAACACGGCATGCGAGTGATCGGTATCGAAGATGGGTTTGAAGGGCTGATCGGCGCAACCCAAACTCGCCTACTTTCTCCCGGCGACGTGCGTGGACTATTACCCCGAGGTGGCACCGTTCTTGGCACACGAAACCGCGGACGCTTTGTTGAGCGCATGCGAGATGGTGTTCCGATGAGCGTGGAAAGTGTTTACGAAGAAGCGATTTCAAACATGAGAGTTCTTGGAATCGATGCACTCGTAGTCCTTGGAGGAGAAGGAACGCTGGGCATTGCTGCCGAGTTCGATAAGCGCGGCGTCCCGGTCTGTGGAGTACCCAAGACGATTGACAACGATCTCGCATGCACCGAACTGACTTTCGGTTTCGTAACCGCCCTGGACATCGCCACTGAAGCACTCGATCGATTACACACGACAGCAGAGTCTCACGACCGTGTGATGATTTTGGAAGTGATGGGTCGACACACTGGTTGGATTGCCCTTCACTCTGGAATTGCTGGCGGAGCAGACGTCATTCTGATTCCTGAAATTCCGTTTTCAATGGAAGTCGTAGCGAAAAAGATAAAGGCGCGTGATATTGCCGGATCTACTTTTAGTATCATCGTGGTCGCGGAAGGGGCTTTGGAAATTGGGCACGAGCTAGTTTATCAAGACAAGGGTGATTCAGTTCGTGCACCTCGCCTGGGTGGTATCGGGTTGCATCTGCAACGTGACCTTGAAGCTGCAACCGGGCGTGAGACTCGTTGTGTTGTGTTAGGGCATTTGCAACGTGGTGGCAGACCAAACGCTTTCGATCGTATGCTGGCGACTAACTTTGGGTCCTGCGCTGTGCGAGCATTAGCGAGCGGAGAACGAAGTGTTATGGTGGCTCTTCAAGCGGGCGACATCGTAACCGTACCGCTCAGTGACGCCATCAAAAACATCAAAACGGTACCCCCAGGTGGTCAATTGGTTCGGACTGCAAGAGACACGGGGATCTCCTTCGGAGCACTTGACGAAGGCACCTATCACAAAAGAGTCTGAACGTAGATTTGGCATCAGGATTGCCAAGGTATCTCAAAGAAAAAGGGTGAAGCTGTGTCACAAGCGATAAAAGAGAGACTTCAGGGTGAACTCGACGAACTGGAGTCGGAGCTGCGAATTCACTTGCCGAAGGAAATCAAACGCGCTCTCGAGTTTGGCGACTTGCGCGAAAACTCGGAATACAAGGCGGCGCTCGATCGGCAAAACATGGTGAAGGCACGAATCGTGGAATTGCGTCAGAGGATAAGTGAGATTGCATCAATCGATCCAAGCAAAGTTCCCCGAGACAAAGCATCCTACGGTTCGACTCTCGTCTTGTATGACGCCGAAAAAGATGAAGAAGTAACCTACAGACTAGTAACACCGGAAGAGAGCGATCCCGCGCAGGGTTTGATTTCGACGACCTCGCCGGTAGGCAAAAGTTTGATGGGCAAGAAAGAAGGCGATGAAGTGGTGGTCAGAACACCCGCGAGCACTCGCAATTTTGAAATCAGACAGTTGCGGACGTTACACGATGAACTACCTGCGTCAGAATAATCTCAGAGCAGCAGTGTTCCTGGCCCCGCTGCTGCTAACGATTTCGGTCTTAGCTCAGACTCCTTCTCCCACCGCAACCAATCTGGAGCAATCAAAGAAAGAATTAAACGAAGCAGCTCGCGCTTATCGCGAAGGCAAGTTTAGCGAAGCGCAGCTACATTCCGAACGCGCCTTGGAACTTGATCCGCAAAGTCAGGTGGCGCCTTTCTTTATTGCGCGCACGATCCATGCCCAGTACAAACCCGGAGATCGGACTCCTGAAAACGAGGCGAAGGCACGCGAAGCAATCGTTGCATATCAAAATGTTCTTTTACGCTTCCAAAGCGACGATGAAGCCTATAAGGCAATCGCCTACCTTTATGCCAATTTGAAAGAAGAGGAATTGCTGCGTGACTTGCTCCTCAAACGTGCGGCTGATGTATCCATGGCACCGGAGAAACGAGCTGAGGCTTATACTGTTTTGGCGGCCAAGGATTGGGATTTTTCGTTTAAGTTTACAGAACTTCCCAACCACAAGAGCACAACATTTGACGGTCAAAATACGACCGTCATTTATCTGAAGCCAAGGGATGAAGCAGCGTTGGCCGAGGCGCACCGTTGCGCAATTCGAGGCTTGCAAATGAGCGAAATGGCAATCGCCCTGCAAACGGATAACGAATCGGCGTGGTCTTACAAAACGAACATTCTTCTTGAACTGTCAAAACTTGCAGAAATGTCCGGAGACGCACAGCAAAAAACTGATCGGCACAAGCAATATCTTGAAGCGTTGGCTGAGACTACAAAACTTTCAGAGGCTGCGCGCGAAAGAGAACTAAAAAGCCAACCTCCCCCCGCGCTCAGGGTGTACCCCGTAACAGTTCCGTGAACCTTCAATTGCCGTTGACAAGCTTGTTATGCGTCCCTATGATCCGCCGCTTGGTTTTGCAAAGAAAACTGTAAGATTTAAGCGCTTTTGGGCATAATGCCCAGGGGAGAAAGTCACCACTAGTGTTTGGCGCAAGCATCGGCCGATTGGGTCAACGAATCATCGACGCGATGGTGCGCTGGCTGGCCCACGGTCACATCAACCCTAACATCCTCACCGTCATCGGAGTCGCTCTCAACGTTGGTTGCGGAGTGTTATTCGGCATGGGCCGATTTTTTTCCGCAGGCATCGCCCTGGTCGTGGCCAACCTGTTTGACATGCTTGATGGTCAGGTGGCCCGTCTCTCCGGACGGGTGACGCGGTTTGGCGGATTTTTAGATTCGTCATTGGACCGCTTGTCAGACATGGTGGTTTTTGTGGGTCTTATGGTCTTTTATGCCCGTGACACGGAGTTCCATTCCACTCTTAACGTTTTTCTTGCGGGCGCCGGACTAATGGGTTCGGTTATGGTAAGCTACGCGAGCGCGCGGGCCGAGAGTCTGATTCCCAAATGTGATGTTGGCTTTTTGCGCCGCCCTGAACGCGTTGTTCTATTTATTATTGGAGCACTCAGTACCCATCCCGGGTCGACTAATTTCTTCGCGAACCGGATGCCAGCTGTCTTGTGGGTGCTCGCCGTTGGTTCTTATTGGACCTTTGCGCACCGGATGTATCACACGTGGCGCGAGCTGACTAAGCTCGAGACAAAAACTCAGGACGTAGAACAACAAACTTCGTATTCCCAGTCTGGTGCGACTGCGACTGGTGAACGCCGAGCCGAGCAAAGGTTAGTACATAAACCGAGCTAAGAACGGATACGCCATTTTCTTTTG
>DATEXA010000526.1:0-5031 GCA_035257465.1 Pyrinomonadaceae bacterium
TTACCGGTCGGTCGTTGTCTTCGGTCGCGCCAGTTTGGTCATGGACGAACGCGAGAAGAACGCTGCGCTATTTGCGTTTTCGGAGCAGGTCGTGAAGGGCAGATGGGACGATGTGCGTGAACCTACGGAGTCAGAGTTGAAACAAACTTCAGTTTTGTCTCTGCCATTATTGGAAGCTTCTGCGAAGGTTCGGACAGGGCCGCCTATCGATGATGAAGAGGACTACACAATGTCAGTTTGGGCAGGAGTAATTCCTTTACGAATGGTAGCCGACGAACCCATCGCCGATCCGCGTTTGCCGGAAGGAATTGCGGCACCTGACTACGCTACGAATTACAAGAGAAGGTAGGTGAGTATTGTCCGATATGCTTTATTAGCTTGTCGGTTGGGAGTCTGCGCACGCGGTCCTTACGCGACAAGCTGAAGCATATCGCACATTTCTTACATCGAATGCAGATTCAAGGTGTTGGTTGGGCGTTGCGGATTGGTATAGGAAAGAAAGAGTGTGTCGTACACCCCACGGAACTTGTATCCCGCTCGTTGATAGAAACCGTGAGCGCGTGAGTTCTTTTCGTTTACGAGGAGACATATCGATTTCTTCCCCGCAAGCAAAATTTCGCCTAACTGCGACATGCACCGAAGTCCGACGTTGCGACCGCGGTTGGCAGGATTGATCCAGATTCCCTCCAAATAGGCGACGTCTTCAGTTTCAGAGACCACATCTGCTTTGAAGAGCAGGACTCCATCTTCTACCACTACCCACGTGCGACCCTGCTGAATGCGACGGGCGCATCTTTCCAGAAATCCTGCGCTATCTTTCTCAAGTGGATCTGTTCCACTTTCTTCGAGAGCCATTTGCGCCTGGACGGGAATCACGAGTTGTAATTCCTCGAGCGTAGCTTGTCGAAGCCCAGGAACGGGATCACGGATCTCAATGGGGAATTTCAATTCGTACAAAAGTTCGCGACAGGCGAGACGCATATCTCTTCCGCCTTCCTCGTACTGTCGCCAAAAGTAATCGATGCGTTCTGATTCGCCCATGATCATATGGGCGGTGAAGCATTCTTTAGCGAGTTCCGCGAACGCTTCCAGTGCGCGATCGGTGGTCGTTTCCATCAAGGTAGCGTGGCCAATTAGGGACACCCCCTCGAGTAATCCAGCACGATTACGACACGAGTAGAACGTACCGCGGTTAAGTGGGTTTACGAGCCCGTTGTCGCGGATGAATCCAACCAGGGTCACAGTATGGACTGGACGCCTGCTAAGAAATTCCAGGACCTCAGACTGGTGGTCGGTCGAAAGTCTCTCTACATGAACTTCAGTCTTGTCCAGACTCTCGAACGGTGCTTCTGCTAACGCAATTGGGGAAGTTGATCTGTACATTGTTCTCAGTCCTCACGCCAGAACTGGCGCGGGTTATTTGGCAAGGCTGATGCCGCGGGGCTTCGACGGGAAAAATACGGACTTTCCTGAGTGAAACTGGGAAAGTGGAGTTGTGGCTTCTTTCAAGAACCGGTCAGCGTGAAATGGTAATAGTCAGATTGAATTGAGGCCTGACTGATTCGCTGGTGCTGGGACCGCAGGAGTCCTCGCCTGCTAGGTGACCTCTAGGATTATTAAGATCTAATCAGCAGGCGAGGACGCCTGCGGTCCCAGCACCAGGTTCAACTTGGTCTGATGGGCGCCGCCAGGTACCAGACATTATCAAAAGGATCTTTTACCCATGCGCTGCGATCTCCGTAGTCCTGGTCCGTCGGCGCCAGCATCGAAACACCGCCAGCCTTCAATGCTTGTTCATACATCGCGTCGACATCATCAACATAGAGATAAATCGCTGTTGGAAGAGGTTGACTGGGAAACCGAGCTTCGCCGAGTTCGATCACTGAACTCCCGATCTGCACTTTTGCGTGCATGATCATATCGCCCTCTGCATGTCGCATCAGTTCTTTTCCGCCAAACCCGTTGGTTACGAAATCGATGAAACGTTGCGCACCAATCGGATGGAAGTAACAAGTTACTGTGTGCAGGTCGCTTGCTATCGTGTGCAGCGGGACAAACGTTGTCGCAATGTACCAACGATTGCCTTGAGCATCTTCAACTCCGCCCGAACGTTCGCCATAAGGTTGATCCGCAGGCTCCATCAGAATCTTAGCGCCGGCATCGACAGCTCTCCGGAAGGCGTCGTCAACGTCCGCCACGTAAAGATGGATTGCGGTTGGCTTGGGAGTAATGTGCTCGGCCCCACCAATCATCACCATAGAGTCGCCAATCGAAACTTCGGCATGCATTCCGCCAGCTGATCCGGTAGTGCGAAAATGTTCTACTGCGCCGAACGACTTAGTGACGAAGTCGATCAGCTCCGCCGGTCTGTGCACGGTGAAGTACGGCGTAACTGTCCGAAGGGGGGGTCGTGTCAGCTTCTTTTCTTTCTTTGCAGCCTCTTCCTGTGCGAACTTATCGACCTCCTTTTGCATATCGTCAATTGGTACGTCTTTGATGTGGGTGGAGACAATCCACGTGTAGCCGAAAGGATCTGCAATCTGGCCCGAGCGATCGCCATAGAACTGATCGGCGATCGGACGAACCAGAGTAGCGCCGGCTTTTAGTGCCTGTTCCGCGAATGCGTCAACGTCCGGCACGTCCAGATGCATCTTGACGGGAGATCCGCCGATAGTTTGCGGACTCACGGTGCCATAGTCTGGATACTCATCGGACAGCGATAGAACCAGGTTTCCGATCTGCAGTTGGGCGTGACCGATCTTCCCATCGGGTTCGGCAAGTCTCATTAGTTCAGTTGCTCCAAAAGCCGCGCGATAGAAATCAAGCGCAGCGGTTCCATTTGCCACACATAGATGAATTGAAACTGAGCGCACTCGGTTTTCCTCGAGTTGTTGTGCAGGACTACTCATAGCATTTCTCCTTGTCAGTTGCTGCTTAAGCTCAGCTTTGAACGCCTCACGCGGCAGACCAAACAGATCCTGCGCGACGTCGATGAGCACAGTAACTTGCGGCTCGACAGTCGTCAGATCTAATTGACGGCCTTCAGCAATCGCTGCCAAGGCGTCGTCTAATTGGTCGATGTTTGAGCGTTCAGCCATTGGTCTTAATCAACACCTAATTCACATTTAATCGATTGCGTAAATTCTCCAGCCCGCGAAACTGAAGTTGTTTAATTGCGCCTTCGCTTCGTCCAAGTTCACCGGCGATTTCTCGAATGCTCTTTTCCTCCGCGAAGCGCAAAACAATCACCCGACGCTGATCGTCCGGCAGTGTTTCCACGGCCCGAAACAAGAGAGCCCGCCGTTCAACCTGTTCCAGATCGATTGCAGTCGAGCTCCCGCTGGCTATATCCGGTTGTTCATTCGTCTCGCGCTGCTTCCGTCGAGCCTGATCCGCTATCGCATTGGCAGCAATCCGGTAAAGCCATGCCGCGAACGGAGCGCCCCGCCATTTAAATTTTCCCAGGTTTGCGAGAGCTTGATGGAAGACGTGTGAGGTTAGTTCCTGAGTTTCGGCGCGGTCCCGAACCCTGCGTGCGACGTAAGCGTAGACGCGGTGAAAGTTCTTTTCGTAGAGCTCCGCAAAGCGGCCCGGGTCTTTCTGAGCAGCTTCGATTAGGAGCCGTTCTTCAGATTCAGTTGCCTGACTCAAGTATCGCCAATCCTCGCATCGCCGTTTACTATGAGTAAAACTACCGAGCAGCTGAAAAGTTACGGAAAGAATGTCGGATTTCGTGGTGGCTATGGTCTATCTTATCGAAAAGGAGCCAACTCTCGAAAATGCGCATTACGCAGATTTCAATTTGAGCCACAGATCAAACCCTAACACTCAACAACAAGTGGTAGGGAAGGGGGCAGAGCGGGAGTTTCTCTAAAGTTTACCTACTCGAACCTAGCGCGTCCCCGCAGGTAACCAAGACACTAGAGCCAAGGCGTAAAGGTAGAATCGAAGCAAAAGGTTATTGAACCTGCGGGGGCGCGCTAGTTCTGAGTAGGTTCAAGTCAATGTAGGGAACGCTCTGCCCCCTTCCCGACCACTTGATATTGGGTGTCAGAGATTGATCTGTGGCTCAAAGATTACGGAAATCCGAAATCCCCGCTCTACTTTTTCAGCGCCTCAATTAACACACGTCCGGTTGCGCTGCTTGGCTTCGTCACACTCAGCAGAGCACATAGCGTTGGCGCAATGTCCGCTGGCGTCGCTGACTCGTAATACCTTCCCGGTACCACTCCAGTACTCATAATGATGGTCGGGACGTTTGTATCATACGAATAAGGCGAGCCGTGTGTAGCGGTGATCGTGTCGCCCAGGTATTTGTATGGTTCCTGAATCAGGATCAGATCACCGCTGCGTGGTGGGTAAAAGCCGTGGATGGCCCGGCGTTCAATCGGATCGGTGAGTGATACTTCACCACGTTCCAGTTGATTGCGAGTGAAGTATCTGGAGATACCGGGAACGGTTAACGCCGCTTCGCCCGCAACCTGCGCTAGTTCGTCAAGATTCACTCCGTCGCGCTTGAGTGCAGCATAGTTGAAGTAGACGTTCCCATTCATAACAGCGTCGCGATTCGATCCCGTCGCATCCTTATAAAGGTAGTCAGCAGTGGGATCGGGGGTTTTGTTTTGCGGGTTGTACTTTGCCTTGATTGCAGCGTTCATGGCCGCAAGAACGTCTGATAGGTTGATCCTGCTACCACCAAGCCCAAGGGCCCCGGAGTGTTCGGGAATGGGAGCAACACCATGGTCCGCCGTAAAAGCAACGAGAGTGTTTGCCAGTCCAACTCGAGCGTTCACGAAATCGAGTAGGGTTGCAATCTGTCGATCTACTCGAAGTGTTACGTCCATCATCTCCTGACTATAGGGTCCATAGCGGTGACCGACGTAATCATTTGCCGAGAAACTGACACTCAACACGTCAGTATCATCATCCTGGCCGAGCTGTTCACTGATCACTGCCTGCTCTGAGAACGCTACCAGCAGATCGTTCGAAAATGGCGTGAAGTCGAGCGCGTTATAGAACGCGCTGCCGGCA